>NZ_JBMVFX010000026.1:0-65917 GCF_049538415.1 Cellulosimicrobium sp. AB352
CGGTCCAGGCCTCCGGGAACCCGGGCAGGTCCTCGCCGCCGAACTTCGCGTAGTGCAGGGACGGCATGTCCTTGTTCGCCTCGAGGTAGGCGTCGAGGTCCTCGGCGACGACCGGCGACTGCGGCAGGACCCACTCGGACGGCACCTGCTCGCCGGCCCAGATCATCTGCGCCGCGAGGATCGGCGTGCGCCACTGGAAGTTGGAGTACACGGCGCCGATGGCGGTCATGTCCGTGTCCTTCCACTTGCGCAGGAAGCTCATCTCGTCCTCGCCCATGAAGACGGGGTACGGCTTGCCCGCGTCCTCGAACGCCTCGACGGCCGCGACGGCGCCGTCGCCGGCGTCCATCCAGATGCCGTCCACGTCCCCGCGCTGGAGGTACTGCGTGACGATGTCCTTGATCTTCGCCCCGTCGCCGCCGGTGAACTCGGCGCCCACGACCTCGAGCTCCGACTCGGAGAAGATCTTGTCGGCCGCGGCCCAGCGGTTCTCGAGCACGTCGACGCCGGGCAGGATGCGCAGCGCGAGGACCTTCGAGCCGGGCTCGAGGTTCTCGACGAGGAACTCGGCGCCGTCGGCGCCGTACGCGTAGCCGCCGATCGGGTGGATGAACGTCACCATGCAGTCGGTGTTGACGCCGCGGTCGAACACGATGACGGGCTTGCCCGACTCGCACGCCGCCTCGACGGCGGGCGTGAGGGTCGCGGTGGTCGACGGCGAGATGATGATCGCGTCGCAGTCGCCCGCCGCGACGAACGCCTGGATGTCGGAGATCTGCTTGTTGTCGTCGTCGGCGGCGTCAGAGACGCGGAACTCGCCGATCACGCCCTCCTCGGTGAGGACGTCGACCTGCTGCTGCATGGTGATGAACCCGGTGACGCGCCACGGGTTGGACACCGACGCGTTCGAGAAGCACAGCGTGTTGCCGCCCTCGGCGCTCGCGAACTCGGCCGTGTCCACGTACTCGGGCTCGATGGCCTGGAGCCACGGCTGGTCGGCCGGGCCCTCGGGCACGACCTCGCGCTGGGCGAGCTGGCGGTCGTAGTCCGCCTGGACGAACCACTCGGAGTCGGCGCCGCCGGACTCCTCGCCCGCGGGGCTCTCCTCGGCCGAGGTCTCCCCGCCCGTGTCGGTGGGGGTGTCGGTCGTGCAGGCGGCCGCGAGGAACAGCGTGGCCACCGCCGTGCCGGCCAGGAGTGCTCGTGTACGTCGCATGTCCTTCTTCTCCTTGGTGAGACGTCGTCGTCCCGCAACGTGCGGGGAAGGGGGTACAGCTCGGGTGCTGCCGCACGGCCGTGCGCGGGGGTCCGGCAGGGGTCGTGCGCGGGGAGGGGCGCGGGCGTCGTCGCCGGGCGCGCGGGGCTCAGGCGTTCGCGGGGGCGGGCTCCTTCGGTGCGGGGGTCGGGCCCGCCGCCGGCGGGGCGTCGGGGGTGGACGCGCGGCGCCGCGACCGGCGCGGCAGCGCGGCGTAGGCGACGGCCGCGATGATGATCACGCCCTGCACGGCGGGGCGGATCGTCGACGGCAGGCTCAGCTGGTTGAAGAGGGTGAACAGCGCCTCGAGCGTGAGCGCGCCCGCCATCGCGGCGATCACGGTCCCCCGCCCGCCGCCGAGGACGACGCCTCCGAGCACGACGGCGGTGATCGCCATGAACTCCAGGCCCTGCCCGACCTGGGCGGTGACGCCGGCGTACCCGCCGATGAGGATCGCCGCGACGGTCGCCAGGAAGCCCGAGAGGAGGAAGGCGCGCGTGCGCACCCACCACACCGAGCCGCCCGCGTAGCCCGCCGCGACGTCGTTGTCGCCCGTGGCGACGAGCGTGCGGCCGAACGGGCGGCGCATGAGCAGGGCCGCGGCCACGCCGAGCACGACGACGACGAGCAGCGCGTACGGCACCTGGAACTGGCCCGGGGTGTCGGGGATGCCCCCGCGTCCCCACTGCCGGAACCCGTCGGTGAGGGCGCCCGTGGGGGCGCCGCCCGTCCAGAGCCGGATCGCGCCGTAGAGCACGAGCATCATGCCGAGCGTCGTGATGAACGACGGCACCTTGAGCAGCGTGGTCACGAGGCCGTTGACGAGCCCGACCGCGAGGCCGAAGACGATCATGAGGGCCATGACGGGCCAGGTCATGGAGTCCTCGCCGTCCATGAGCTTCGCGGCGATGACGACCTGGGCGCCCACGAGCGACCCGACCGACAGGTCGAACTCGCCCGAGACGATGACGAAGTACTGCCCGATCGCGAGGATGACCAGCGGCGCGGCCTTCTTGACGAACGCCATGAGCGACATGGGCTCGCCGAACGACGGGTTCATCACGAGGATGACCGCGAAGACGAGCACGAGCAGAGCGAACACGGTCCAGCTGCCGCCCGCGGTGAGGCGCTCGAGCCAGCCGGCCCGCGGCGCGCGCGCCGGGATGGTCCGGCGCGTGGTGTCGGTGGTCATGCGGACGCACCTCCGGTGCGGGTCGGGCGGAAGCGGGCCCGGCTGCTCGCCGGGTCGATCTGGCGCCGGGCGTACAGGGCGACGGCGGCGATGATGATGACGCCGCGCAGCACGTCCTTGAAGAACGGGTCGACGTCGAGCACGTTGAACACCGTGTCGAGCACGGCGAGGATGAGCACGCCGCCCACCGTCCCGACGACCGAGCCGCGCCCGCCCATGAGGAGCGTCCCGCCGAGCACGACGGCGGCGATCGAGTCGAGGTCGAGACCGTAGGAGTAGACGAGCGCGTTGCCGGTGCCGAAGCGCGCGGCGATGAGCAGACCGGCGACGCCCGCGCAGACCGAGCACAGCACGTGCGCGAGGACCAGCGTCCGGTCCGTCCGGATGCCCGAGAGCCGCGCGACGTCGGTGTTCCCCCCGACGGCGAACATGTGGTATCCGGGGCGGGTGCGCGTCAGGAGCACGACGCCCGCGGCCGCGACGAGCAGCATGACGATCGTCGAGACCGGGACCGGCCCGACACGCGTGTACCCGAACATCTGGAACGAGGCGGGCACCTCCCCCGCCGGGCCCTTGAACTGCGTGTCGAGGTAGCCCTTGATGATGAGCCCGACGCCGAGCGTCGCGATGAACGCGTTGACCCGCAGCTTCGCGATGACGAGCCCGTTGACGAGGCCGACGACCGCCGCGACGCCCACCGCCGCGAGGACGCCGAGCCAGACGCGTGACGGGTCGCCCGCCATGGTCGTCGCGCCGACGATCGAGCTGAGCGCGACCACGTAGCCGACGGACAGGTCGAGCGACTTGCACAGGACGGCGAACGTCTGCCCGATCGCGACGAAGCCGAGGAGGCTCGTCTGCGTGAGCATGTACGCCGTGTTCGCCGTGCTGAACAGGTTGCCGCCGCCCACGGCCACGAGGACGCCGGCGATCACGAGGATCCCGACGAGGGCGAGGTAGACGATCTCCGTCGAGCCCAGCCGGCGGCGGCGCGCGGGGGCGCGGCTCGCGGTGGGGGCGGCGGTCGCGACCGCGGTGCTCATCGGTGCTCCTTCGGGCCGTCGGGGGCGTGCGGGGCGCTGCGGGGCGTGGTGCCGGGGTCGGCGCCCGGGAGGTCGTCGGCGTCGGCGAGGGCGCCGAGGTCGACCTGGACGTGCTCGCCGGAGGTGTCCTCGCCCGCGCCCGTGGCGAGCGCCATGACGGTCTCCTCGTCGCTGCCCGCGGGGAGCTCGCCCGCGAGGCGGCCGTCCCGCATGACGAGCACGCGGTCGGCCATGGCGACCACCTCGGGGAGCTCGGACGAGATGAACAGGACGGCGACGCCGTTCGCGGTGAGCTCGCGCATGAGGTCGTAGACCGCGCGCTTGGCGCCCACGTCGATGCCGCGCGTCGGCTCGTCGAGCACGATGACCTGCGGGTCCGTGACGAGCCACTTCGCGAGGACGACCTTCTGCTGGTTGCCGCCCGACAGGTACTGGACCTCGGCCTCCTGCGAGCTCGCGACGAGCTCGAGCGAGGACAGGATGCCCGGGATGCGCTTCGCGCGCCGGTCGGCCTGGCCGGGCACGACGGCGTCGAGCACGAGGCGCGCGTTGGCGAGGATCGACTGGCCCAGCGCGAGCCCCTCGGCCTTGCGGTCCTCGGTGACGAGCGCGAGGCCGGCGCGGACCGCCTGGCGCGGCGAGCGCACGTCGACCGGCTTCCCGCCGACGAGGACGCGGCCGCGCGTGAACCCCGCGATGCCGAAGACGCCGTGCGCGATCTCCGTGCGTCCCGAGCCCTGGAGCCCGGCGAGCGCGACGATCTCGCCCGCGCGGACCTCGAACGACACGTCGTCGACCTGCGTGTTGCCGACGCCCTCGAGCGCGAGCCGCACCTCGCCCGGGACGATCGCGGGGTCCTTGTCCGGGAAGTACCCCGCGAAGTCGCGGCCGACCATCGTGCGCACGAGGCGGTCCGCGTCGATGTCCGCCGTCGGCGTCGTCAGCACGTGGTTGCCGTCCTTGAGCACCGTGATGGTGTCGCAGAGGTCGAAGATCTCCTTGAGGCGGTGCGAGACGTAGAGGATCGCGACGCCGCGCTCCTTGAGCCGGTGCACGAGCTCGTAGAGGAGCTCGACCTCCTGGTCGGCGAGCGCCGCCGTCGGCTCGTCCATCGAGATGATCCGCGCGTCGTAGGAGACGGCCTTGACGATCTCGACGATCTGCTGCTGCGCCACGGACAGCGAGCCGACGCGCGTCCACGACGCGAGCCCCGTCAGGCCGAGCTCGGTGAGCAGGGCGGTCGTGTCCGCGTGCATGCGCCGCCGGTCGACGAGGCCCGCGCGGCGCGGCTCGCGGCCGAGGTAGACGTTCTCGGCGACGGACCGCTCGGGCAGGAGGTTGAACTCCTGGAACACCGTCGACACGCCTGCGTGCTGCGCGGCGAGCGGTGAGGCGAACGTCGTCGTCTCGCCGTCGAGCTCGAGCGTGCCCGCGTCGGGGCGGTGCACGCCGGCGATGATCTTCATGAGCGTCGACTTGCCGGCGCCGTTCTCGCCGACGAGCGCGTGGACCTCGCCGGGCCGCACGTCGAGGTCGATCCCGCGCAGCACGGAGTTCCCGAAGAACTCCTTGCCGATGCCGCGCAGGCGCAGGAGCGGCCGGTCGTCGCCCTCCCCCGCGGCGGGACGCGGCTCGCGCGTCGTCGTCGCGGTCACGACGCGACCTCGACCCAGCCGCCCGTGCGCACCGACGTGGCCACGGCCTCGGCGAGCCGTGCGGCGCGCAGGCCGTCGTCGAACGTGGGCAGGCCGTCCGGGACGGCGCCCCCGATGGCCGCGGCGGTGTCGGCGACGAGCGCGTCGAAGCAGTCCTGGTAGCCCTGCGCGTGCCCGGCGGGGAGGCGCGAGTACCGGACCGCCGCCGGGGAGAGCGTCTCGGGGTCGCGCACGAGGAGGCGCGACGTCGTGCGCCGGCCCTCCCAGAGCGTCTCGGGCTGCTCCTGGTCGAACGCGAGGGTGGACTCCGAGCCGGAGATCTCCAGGTAGAGCCGGTTCTTGCGGCCGGCCGACACCTGCGAGATCACGGCCGAGCCGAGCGCGCCGCCGTCCGTCGCGTACTGGAGCGTCACGGCGTCCTCGGTCGCGACCTCGTGCACGACGCCGTCGGCGCCGCGACGGTGCTGGTTCACCGTGGCCGACTGCGCGACGAGGCGCACGATGCGCTGGCCCGTCGTGAACTCCAGCAGGTCGCAGAAGTGGGAGCCGATGTCACCGAACGCACGGCTCGCGCCGCCCAGGGCGGGGTCGACGCGCCAGTTGTCGTCGGAGTCGCGCAGCAGCCAGTCCTGCAGGTACGAGCCGTGCACGAGCGAGACGGTGCCCACCTCGCCGCGGCGCACGCGCTCGCGCGCCTCGCGGACCATGGCGTGGAAGCGGTAGGTGAACGGCACGACGGCGACGCGACCGTCCCGCTCGCGCGCCGCGGCCGCGAGGCCGGCGAGCTCGACCGCGCCCGCGACGTCGGTCGCGAGCGGCTTCTCGCACACCACGTGCTTGCCGGCGGCGAGCGCCGCGCGCGCCAGGGGGACGTGCAGGTGGTTGGGCGTGCACACGTGCACCACGTCGACCTCGGGGTCCGTGAGCAGCTCCTCGACCGTCGCGACGGCGCGCTCGGCGCCGAGACCCGGCGCGGCGGCGCGCGCGATGTCGAGGTCGGCGGCGGCGACGCTCACGACGCGGCCTCCGCCCGTGCGCACGGCCCGGGCGTGGACCCCGCCCATGAACCCGGTGCCGAGGATCCCGGCGCGATACCCGGCGGCGGGCAGCCCGAGCTCGTCGGGGCTGCTGGCGGGGAAGGTGCTTCGGGCGGTCGAGGCCCCTGGCGTGGTCGCTCCCGGGAGGGGCGTCTCCGGCTCCAGCACCGGGGTACGCACGTCCTGCGCGACGTCGTCGGCTCGCATGGATGACAACGTAGGGGCACTTATGTCGAGGGTCAAGCAAAAGCCGAACATTGACCGTCACGGTTAGATAACCCTGGCCGCAAAACAAATGTGAAGGCTCACATAGTCGTGCCCGGACGCGCGCACGCCACCGCCCCCGGCCGTCGGGACGACCGGGGGCGGTGGCGCGTCGGACTGCCCCCACCCGCCGGCCGGCGACGCCGGCCGACGGGGAGACTGCGGTGCTACTTGGTCGAGAACGCGGCGTCGAAGGCCGCGTCAGGCGCGTCGAACGCGTACTTCTTGACGAACTCCAGGGCCTCGGGCGCGCCGACGAGACGGTCCATGCCCGCGTCCTCCCACTCGACCGAGATCGGGCCCTCGTAGCCGATCGTGTTGAGCATGCGGAACGCGTCCTCCCACGGCACGTCGCCGTGGCCCGTGGAGATGAAGTCCCAGCCGCGGCGCGGGTCCGCCCAGGCCAGGTGCGAGCCCATGCGGCCGTTGCGGCCGTTGTGCATCCGCTTCTTCGTGTCCTTGCAGTCCACGTGGTAGATGCGGTCCTTGAAGTCCCACAGGAAGCTCACCGGGTCGAGGTCCTGCCACACCATGTGGCTCGGGTCCCAGTTGAGGCCGAACGCCTCGCGGTGCCCGATCGCCTCGAGCGTGCGGACCGTCGTCCAGTAGTCGTACGCGATCTCGCTCGGGTGCACCTCGTGCGCGAACCGCACCCCGACCTCGTCGAACACGTCGAGGATCGGGTTCCAGCGGTCCGCGAAGTCCTGGTACCCGGCGTCGATCGCCTCCTGGGAGACCGGCGGGAACATCGCGACGTACTTCCAGATCGCCGAGCCCGTGAAGCCCACGACGGTCTTCACGCCGAGCTTCGCGGCGAGGCGCGCGGTGTGCTTCATCTCCTCCGCGGCGCGCTGGCGCACGCCCTCGGGGTCGCCGTCGCCCCACACGACGTCCGGCAGGATGTCGCGGTGGCGCTGGTCGATCGGGTCGTCGCACACCGCCTGGCCCTTGAGGTGGTTCGAGATCGCGTAGACCTTGAGGTCGTACTTGGCCAGCAGGTCGAGCTTGCCCTGGACGTACTCGTCGTCGTCCCAGCGCCAGGGGTCGAGGTGGTCGCCCCAGCACGCGATCTCCAGGCCGTCGTAGCCCCAGCCGGACGCGAGGCGTGCCACCTCCTCGAACGGCAGGTCGGCCCACTGCCCGGTGAAGAGGGTGATCGGTCGTGCCATGGTCGTGTCTCCTTCGGTCGTTCTCGGTTCGTGCCCGGGGTCACCGGGCGGACGTCTTGGTCAGGGGGCGGGGCGTGTCCCCCGCGGCCTCGTCGGTGCCCGACGCGCGCGCGCGGCGCCGCACGACGACGTAGCCCGCGGCGAGCAGCAGCGCGGCGACCACGGCGACGGCGACCCACACGAGCGCGCTCGTCGACCCGTCGTCCGTGGCGGTGCCGTCGCCCGCGGCGCCCTCTCCGGCGGCGTCGTCGCCTGCGGCGGCGTCGTCGCCGGCCGCGTCGGCGCCCGCCGCGTCACCCTCCGCGCCGGCGGCCTCGCCGCCCTCCTGCGCCGCCGCGTCGTCGCCCTCGCGCGGGGCGGGCTCCGGCAACGGCACGACGTCGACCTGCGCCGTCGCGGTGGCCTCGGCGGGGTGGGTGATCGTGGCGGTGAGCGTCCAGTTGCCGTCGGCGAGGACGCCGGGGTCGGACGTGTACCAGCCGACGCCCTCGGACGCCGACCGCAGCGTGAGGGGGCCGACGGTCTCGCCGGCCGCGGACTCCCCCGTCACCGAGACGTCGGCCGCCTCCTCCACGGGGTGGCCGTCGACCTTCCAGGTGAGGTTCGCGGACACGCCGCCCTGGCCGTCCGTGCCGAGCGAGATGACGACGTCGCCGCCGTGGGCGCCGGCCGGGGCCGCGCCGACGAGCGCGAGCACGCCGCCGAGCAGGAGGCCCAGCGCCGCGGTGAGGAGCGCGCGGGGGCGGCGCCGCACGGGGGCGGTCGTCCGGCGGAGCGGCAGGAGCCGCGTGCCGCCCGGAGGTCGGGGGCTGGTGCGCTGGCGGGGCGTACGGGACATCGGGTCATCACCTCGTCGTGGGTCCGTGTGCGGTGGGGGGCGGCGGTCGTCGCCGGTCCCCCGGGGTGCCCCGGCGCCGGGCCGGAGCGCCCGTTCCCGGGCGCCGGGGCCGGAGACCCGGAGGTCCCCGTCGTGCTCGTCGTGCGGGCAGCGTACGGTCGGCCCGGCCGATGGGCCGCCCGGACGCCCGAGCGCCCGCGCGCCGAGCGCGGTGCCCGGCGGGCCGGTGCTCAGCGCACCGACCCGCCGGAGCTCGTCAGGAGCAGGACCGGGCCGCGTAGTCCGCCGTCCCGGAGAACGTCCTCCCCTCGGCGTCCGTGGCGGTCACGGTCACGGTGCCCGCGTCGACCGCGACGGCGCGCGACGCGAACGACTGGTACGCGTTCGCACCCGGCGCGACGTCCGCGACCTGCTTCGACCCGTACGGGGTCTCGAGCGTGATCGCGAGCGGGACCGTGTCGTCGTTCGCCGCGCGGACCGCGACGAACACCTTGCCGGCCATGCAGCGCGTCTCCGCGGTGATGGTGACGGCGATCGGCTCGGCCTCGTCCTCGACCACCCGGAAGTGGCCGAAGGACGCCGGAGCACCGGTGTCGGCCGACGCCCCGAGGGCGAAGAGACCGACCTTGGCGTCCGCGGCGGGCGCGTTGGTCACGCTCTCGTCGAACGTGGTCCACGTCTCGCCGTCCGCGCTGTACGCGCCGGTGAACGTGTCACCGGAGCGCGTGAGGCGCAGGTGCCACACCGACTCGGCGAGGCTCCCCGTCTGCGGCTGCGGGTTCTGCACCACGCCGCCGACCTCGCTGCGCAGCTCGATCCGGGCGTTGCGCGCCTGGCCGGCCTGGTTGTCGACCACGTAGTCGAGCTTCACGTAGTCGTCGTCGCCGCCGTAGACGATCAGACCGCCCTGCTGGTACTGACGGTCGAACGCGGAGCCGTCGACGACGGTCTCGATCGTCCACTCGTCACCCGGCTGGTCCTGCAGCACGATGTTCGGCACCGGGCGGTTGTCCGTCCCGTAGATGTCCGTGGGCGTCGTGTCGATCTGCAGGGAGCCGTCCGCCACGCGGTAGCCGGTCGGGTCCTCGCGGACGATCGACCAGCGGCACGTGTCGAGGGCGTCGCCGTCGAACTCGTCGTCCGGCCCGGGGGCCGCCGCCGTGTCGTCGGGCGTGATGTGGAACCAGTCGAACTCGGCGTCGACGACCGGGGTGGTCGTGTTGTTGCCCTTGAGGGCCACGAGCCCGATCTTCGCGTTCTCCAGGTCGGCGATCGACTTGGTCTGCGGCATCGTCGTGAAGTCGATGCCGTCGGCCGAGTACGCCGCCTGGAGGCTCGCGCCGTCGCTGACGAACCGCACGTAGACCGTGTCGGGGTAGTCGGCACCGAGCGCGGCCGAGTTGGACTCGTTGACCTCGTTCGGCTGGGCGTTCTCCTCACGGATGAACTGGAAGATCCGCGTCGCCGGGTCTGCAGCGGCCGACCGGCCCTGGAGCACCATCTTCGCGTAGTTGTCCTGGTCCTCCCAGATCAGCAGACCGGCCTGCTGGTACTGCTGGCGGGCCGGCAGGGTCACCTTCGCGGTGGCCGTGAACGGTCCGTCCGGGAGGTCCTGGAGCACCAGGTTCGGCACGGCCGTGTTGTCCGTGCCGTAGAAGTCCCGCGTCGCCGTGGGGACCACCAGGCGCCCGTCGCGCACGACGAGGTTCTGGTCGCGGTTCGTCACGGTCCAGCGGTCCTCGTCGAGGTCGGTGCCGAGGAAGTCGTCCGAGCGGCCGGAGAAGCAGAGCCCCGGACCGGTCTCGGGCGCCTTGACGGTCACCGTCGTGTACTCGACCGAGTACGCGCCGCGCTCGTCGGTGGCCCGCACCTGGAGCCGGTAGGTGCCCGGCTGGTCGTACGTGACCGCGAACGAGTCGGTGCCGTCGACGAACCCGTCGCCGAGGCCCGCGTCCCACGCGAACGTGACGGCCTCGTCCTCGGGGTCGGTCGCCGTGACCGACGCCGTGACCTCCAGAGGAGCGGTGCCCTCCGTCGGCGTGACCTCGAACGTGTCGATGGTCGGGCGCACGTTGTCCGTGACGCCGCGGCCGTCGAACTCGAGCCAGTTGACGTTCATCTGGCCGGCCACGTTGACGAAGTAGAGCGTCCCCGTGCCCTCGGGCACGTCGGTGATCTCCGTCGTCGCCATCGTGTACGCCTGCCAGTCACCGGTGTTCGGCACGGTCACCCGGCCGATCTCCGGACCGTCGGGCGCGTCCCAGCGCACGGACACCGTGCCGCCCGAGGGCGACGCGACGCGCATGCCGAGACCCTCGACGTTGTAGAGCGACATGGGCTCGTAGGCCCACCAGTCGTCGACCTCGATGTAGCCGAGGTTCTGGCCGCCGCCCGCGCTGTCGCTGGTCTGCTCCGTCTGGACGCCCGGGTCACCGGTGCTCGCCGAGCCGGGGAGCCGGCCCGTCGAGGTGTAGTACTCGGCCTGGAGCAGCTTCGGCTGCAGGATCTGGAGCGAGTTCGTCGTGAGCGGGACGCCCACCTCGCCGCCGTCGTCGGTGTAGAACGCCTCGAGCACCCAGAAGATGTTGGCCTCGAGCCCGTGGCCCTCGTCGCGGGCCGTCTGCATGACGCCCTCGCAGCCGGTCAGCTCCTCCATCGGGTGCGCGTGGGCGTCGTGCCCGAGCGCGGTCATCATCTGCAGGTTGGAGCAGTCCACCTCGCCGTCGGGGTCCTCGACCTCGACGACGTAGCGCACCTGGTCGCCCCACTCGAACACGCCACCGTTGTCCGGGAACGTGATCGTCACGCTCGGCGCCTGGTTCCCGACGACGATGCTGACGTTCGCGAAGCCCGTCTGGCCGTTCGCGTCGGTCGCCACGAGCTGCGCGGTGTAGCTGCCGTTCTCGGTGTAGGTGTGCACCGGGTTCGCCTCGGTCGACGGGTCGGACCCGTCGCCGAACGTCCACTGCAGCGAGATCGGGTCGCCCGCCGGGTGGCGGGTGCCCTCCGAGGAGAACTGCACCGTGAGGGGCGCGGCGCCGCTGGTCACGTCCGCGCTGGCGCGGGCGATCGGCGTCGGATCACCCTGCACGTAGTTGACCTTGTAGATGCCCGACGTCGTGTTGTTGCCGCCGAAGCCCTGGCCCCAGTCGATGACGTAGAGCGAGCCGTCCGGACCGAAGTCGAAGTCCATCGCGCGGTAGAAGCCCGCCGCGGGGTCGAAGTGCTTCGGCAGGATCCGGTTGATGTCGACGAGCTCGTCGCGGTTCTCCCCGTCGAGCTGGAACGAGTACATCTTGCCCTGGTTCCACTCGCCGAAGATCGCCTTGCCGTCCCAGTACTCGGGCCACTTGACGTCCGAGTCGAGCTCCGGGTCGTAGTCGTAGACGGGGCCGCCCATGGGCGCGCCACCGCCGCCGATCTCCGGGAAGAGCGGGTTGCCGGCGTAGTTGTACCAGACGTCGGCCGCGACGGCCGGCGGGAGCTGGGTCAGGCCGGTGTTGTTCGGCGAGTCGTTCACGGGGCCGTTGGCGCAGTCGAACGCCTGGCCCGACTGGCCGGTCGCGAAGTTGTAGTCGATGTACGCCGCGTTGTCACCGGTGCAGTACGGCCACCCGTAGAAGCCCGGCTCCGCGACGATGTTCCACTCGACCGTGTTCCCCGGGCCGCGGCTCGGGTTGGCGTTCTGCGCGTCGGGGCCGTAGTCGCCGACGAGCACGTTGCCCGTCTTCTGGTCCACGCCGATGCGGAACGGGTTGCGGAAGCCCATCGCGAAGATCTCGGGCTTCGTCTTGTCCGTGCCCGGGGCGAACATGTTCCCCTCGGGGATCGTGTACGTGCCGTCGTCCTCCGGGTGGATGCGCAGCACCTTGCCGCGGAGGTCGTTCGTGTTCGCCGACGTGCGCTGCGCGTCGTACGACGTGCGGCCCGCGCGCTCGTCGAGCGGCGCGTAGCCGGCCGACTCGAACGGGTTGGTGTTGTCGCCCGTCACGATCACGAGGTTGTCGTCGCCGTCGAAGACCATGTCACCACCCGCGTGGCAGCACGTCTCGCGCTGCGTCGGGATGACGAGGACCTTCTCCTCGCTCGCGGCCGAGATCGTCCGGGTCGCCTCGTCATACGTGAAGCGCGAGACGCGGTTGTGCGGCCCGTCCGTCCCGACGTCCTGCGGCGACCAGAAGAGGTAGACCCAGCCGTTCTCCCCGAAGTCCGGGTCCAGGACGACGCCCGTGAGCCCGTCCTCGTTGGCCTGCGTGACCGCGAGGGTCATCGCCGTCGTGGTCTGGTTGCTCTCCGGGTCGATGAGGCGGACGCGCCCGTCGCGCTCGACGTAGAAGACCGTCCCGTCGGGGGCGACGTCGAGCATCATCGGGTTGGACGTCTCCTCGTCGAGCGAGACGACCTCGTAGCTGTCCGACTGCGACGCGGCGCAGTCCGACGGCACGACGCCCGCGGCGGTCTGGATGCCGCCGAGCAGGTGCTGGAGGAACTCCGGCTCCGCGTAGGACTCGTTCGTGTGGCCGCCGCCGGTGTACCACGAGCGGCCGCCGTCGTACGCCTGGCACCAGGCGATCGGGTGGTCGGCGCCCATCGCGCCCGACCCCGCGGTGTAGGACGTCTCGTCCAGGCTCGCGAGCACGTGGACGGTGTCACGCGGGTTGGTGCGGTAGTTGTACCACTCGTCGTAGCGGTCCCAGCGCGACGGCAGGTGCGCCGTCGACTCGTGGGCGTGGTCCTCGACCTTGACGGTCGCGTCCTGGTTCTGCGGGTGGCTGCTGAAGTACGCGCCGACCAGCTCGCCGTACCACGGCCAGTCGTACTCGGTGTCGGACGCCGCGTGGATGCCCGCGTACCCGCCGCCGTTCTGGATGTAGCGCTCGAACGCGGCCTGCTGGTCGTCGTTGAGGACGTCACCCGTCGTGGACAGCCACACGACGGCGTCGTACTGCGCCAGGTTCTCGTCCGTGAACGCTCCCGCGTCCTCGGTCGTGGTCACGTCGAAGTCGTTCTCCGCGCCGAGCTGCTGGATCGCCGCGATGCCCGCGGGGATCGACCCGTGCCGGAACCCGGCGGTCTTGCTGAAGACGAGCACGTCGAACGGTGCGGTGTCGGCGGCGGCTGCGACCGGAGCCGCCGGAGCGACGCTCCCGGCGGCGGGGGCCGCCGTGGCCGACACCGCCGTCGCGATGGTCAGGGGGAGAGCGATCGCCGCCGCGGCTGCTGCCGCGACCGTGCGCCTCATGGCGAGCGATCCTCCAAGCACGTTTCTCACAAGGTCTCCTCGTCGAGATGGGGAACTGTGCTGCGCTCCGCCGGGTCGGCGCCATCGGCCTGCCGTCCGTCCCGGGCTCGTCGGCGGACTGTCTCGGTGCTCCGCCGGGCACCTTCCTCGCCGCCAGCGCGGCGGTCGTACCTCCTCTCGTCGTCCGGTCGTCGGCCGTGCACCTGCGCGCGGCCGACGACCGGTCTGCCGTCCGTGCGGCGGGTCGAGAACTAGGGCTCGACCCAGCCGCCCGACGCCGCGCTGCGCTCGACCGCGTCGAGCACGCGCTGGACCACCAGGCCGTCCGCGAAGGTCGGCGCCGGGTGCGTCCCCGCGGCGATGCCCTCGACCAGGTCGACGACCTGGTGCGTGAAGGCGTGCTCGTAGCCGAGGCCGTGGCCCGCGGGCCACCAGTGCCCGACGTACGCGTGCTGCGGCTCCGTCACGACGATGCGGCGGAAGCCCGCGACGGCCGGGTCGTCGGCGGCGTCGAAGTAGTGCAGGACGTTCATGTCCTCGAAGTCGAACGCGACCGAGCCCTTCGACCCGTTGATCTCCAGCCGGATCGCGTTCTTGCGGCCGTAGGCGAACCGGGTCGCCTCGAACGTGCCGATCGCGCCGCCGGACATCCGGGCGAGGAAGATCGCGGCGTCGTCCACGGTGACGGGGCCGCGCTCGGTGCCGCCCTGTCCTGAGAGACCGGCGAACTCCGTCGCGACGGGACGCTCCTTGACGAACGTCTCGAGCAGGCCGGAGACGCTCGTGATCCGCTCGCCGGTGATGAACTGGGCGAGGTCGATCACGTGCGCGCCGATGTCGCCGAGCGCGCCGCTGCCGGCCTTGGTCTTGTCCAGACGCCACGACAGGGGCGCGTCCTCGTCCGCGATCCAGTCCTGGAGGTACTGCGCGCGCACGTGCCGCACGGTGCCGATGCGGCCGTCGGCCACGAGCTGGCGCGCGAGCTGGATCGCCGGCACGCGGCGGTAGGTGAAGCCCACCATCGCGACCTGCCCGCGCCGCGCGGCGGCCTCGGCGGCCGCGACCATCTTCTCGGCCTCGGCGACCGTGTTCGCGAGGGGCTTCTCGCAGAGCACGTGCTTGCCGGCCTCGAGCGCGGCGATCGCGATCTCGGCGTGGGTGTCGCCGGGCGTGCACACGTCGACGAGGTCGACGTCGTCCCGGCAGACGAGCGCCTGCCAGCTCGTCTCCGTGGACTCCCAGCCGAGCCGCTGCGCGGCGGCGGCGACCGCCTCCGGGTTGCGGCCGCCGAGGACCCGCATCCGCGGGTCGAGGGGGAGGTCGAAGAACCGGGGGGCGGTCCGCCAGGCCTGCGAGTGCGCTGCCCCCATGAACGAGTACCCGACCATGCCGACGCCGAGCTGCGCGCCGTCGTTTCCTGCCATGACGTTCCTTCCGTGCTTCTCACGGCGCACGCCCACGGTCCGGCCGGGCGGTACCCGGGCGGACCGTGGGCGTGGTCCGCGTGCTTCCTGCTGCGTGCTGACGGGTGTCAGCGGGTCCGTCAGGACTGGAACGCGGTGGGCAGGTACTGGTCGACGTTGTCCTTCGTCACGACGGGCGCGAAGAGCTGGACCGTGCGCGGCACGTCGGACGACGCGAGGTCGCTGAGGTTCTTCTCGTGCGCCACGAGGCGGGCGAGCTTGATGCCGTCCGCGGCCTGCGTCGACGGGTAGACGACCGTCGCCTGGAGGACGGAGTCACCGGCCTGGATGTGCTCCATGACCTGCTTCGAGCCGGCGCCGCCGACCATGAAGAACTCGTCACGGCCCGCGTTCTCGATCGCGGAGAGCACGCCGACGCCCTGGTCGTCGTCGTGGTTCCAGATGGCGTCGATCTGCGGCGCGGCCTGGAGGAGGTTGGCCGTCGCGGCCTCGCCACCCTGGACCGTGAAGTCCGCGGCGACGCGGTTGTCGACGTCGAGGCCGCAGTCGGACAGCGCGTCCTCGAAGCCCTGGCTGCGGTCCTGCGTGAGCGGCAGCGAGTCGATGCCGGCGATCTCGGCGACCACGGCGTCCGGGTTGTCGCCCAGCTGCTCGCAGATGTACTGGCCGGCGCTCACGCCCATGCCGTAGTTGTCACCGAGGACGGTGGTCCGCGCCGCGAACGGGCTGGAGAACTCACGGTCGACGTTGATGACGGGGATCCCGGCGTCCATCGCCTTGGTCGCGACCTCGGTGAGCGCGGCGCCGTCGAACGGCAGCAGCACGATCGCGTCGACGCCGTCGTTGATGAAGCCCTCGATCTGGCTGATCTGGACGTTCACGTCGTTCGTGCCGTCGGCGACACGGAGCTCGACGTCCTCGTACTCCGCGGCCTCCGCCTCGGCGGCGGTCGTGATAGCGCCCATCCAGCCGTGGTCGGCGGCGGGGGCCGAGAAGCCGATGACGATCGGGTCGCCCGGGGCGTCGTTGTCGGAGACGGCCTGGTTGGCGCTGCCCCCGCCGTCGCCCTCGGCCGTGCCCTCGTCCTGCGGCGTGTTGGAGGTGCACGCCGTCGCGATCAGCGCGATCGAGGCGGCCGAGACCGTCGCGAGCGTGATGCGGCGGCGGAGGGTGGTGCGTGCGGACATGGGATCTCCTTCGATGCTGTCCTGCGGGTGGAACCTCAGGGGAACTGGCGGGGTGGGGGTGGTGCGGGGCTCGTCGGGCTGCGGCGTGGTGCGGGGGCGCCGCGGGGCCCGGGGTCGCTAGGTGGTGCGCCGGGAGAGGCGCTGCTGGAGCAGGACCGCGCCGACGATGATCGCGCCCTTGGCGATCTGCTGCACCGAGCTGTCGATGTTGTTGATGATGAAGACGTTCGTGAGCGTCGTGAAGATCAGGACACCGAGGACGGTGCCGACGATCGTGCCCCGGCCTCCCGCGAGGAGCGTGCCGCCGACGACGACCGCCGCGATGGTGTCCAGCTCGAGGAGCAGACCGTTGGTCGAGGACCCGGCGCTGGTGCGGGCGAGGATCATGACGCCGGCGATGCCGGCGGTGAGGCCGGACAGCGCGTACACGTACAGGAGGTGGCGCTTGACCTTGATGCCCGCGAGACGAGCGGCCTCGGCGTTGCCGCCGACGGCGACCGTCCGGCGGCCGAACGTCGTGCGGTTGAAGAGGAACCAGCCGAGCACGGCGACGACCGCGAAGATCCACACGATCTTCGGCACCCCGAGGAGGTTGCCGCGGAAGATGTCGTTGAACGCGTCGACCTGGACGATCTGCGTGCGCTTCTGCGCGATGAGCTCGGCGAGGCCGCGGGCGGCGACGAGCATCGCGAGCGTCGCGATGAACGCCACGACCCGGCCGTAGGCGATGATCAGGCCGTTGAGGAGACCCGCTCCGAGGCCGACCGCGAGCGCGCAGATCACCATGACGACCCAGCCGTACGACTGCGTCGCGAGCGTCGTCGCCCAGACCGAGGACAGACCCAGCACGGAGCCGACCGAGAGGTCGATGCCGCCCGTCGTGATGACGAACGTCATGCCGATGGCCAGGACGCCGGTGACCGACCCGAGGCTGAGGATGGTCATGAGGTTGCTGACGCTCGCGAACCGCTCCCCCGCCGTCGCGAAGCCCACGGCGCACAGGAGGAGCAGAGCGACGACGAGGCCGATGTTCCGCCCCGCGGCGCCGGACATGAACCCGCTCTTGCGGCGTTCGCCCGCGGCCTTCTCGACCCGGGCCGACTCGTCGGCCTCCGGCTTCTTCGTCGGCATCGACGCCGACACCTGCTGCTCGCTCACGCGACACTTCCTTCCATGACCATGTCGAGCACCTGGTGCTCGTCGATGGAGCTCGAGGGCCCCTCGTGGACGACGCGACCCTCGGAGACGACGAGGACGCGGTCGGCGAGGCCGAGGACTTCGGGGATCTCGCTGGACACGACGACGACGGCGGCACCCTCGTCGGCGAGCCTGCGGATGAGGGCGTAGATCTCGGCGCGCGCGCCGACGTCGACGCCGCGCGTGGGCTCGTCGAGGAGCAGCACGCGGCAGCCGTGGACGAGCCAGCGGGCGAGCATCGCCTTCTGCTGGTTGCCGCCCGACAGCGTGCGGATGGCCCGGTCGACGCCGGTGGGGCGCAGCTCGAGCGAGTCGGCCTGCTCCTTCGCCGCCTTGCGCTCGGCGCTCTCGTCGAGGAGACCGAAGCGCGCGAAGCGCGAGAACGTCGAGAGCGTGACGTTGCGGTAGACGGGCTCGTCGAGGAGCAGGCCCTGGCTCTTGCGCTCCTCGGGCGCGAGCCCGATCCCGGCACCGACGGCGGAGGCCACGGACCCGGGCCGCAGCCTCGTGGAGTCGACGGTCACGGTGCCCGCGGTCGCCTTGCGCGCTCCGTAGACCGTCTCGATGATCTCCGAGCGGCCCGCGCCCACGAGCCCGGCGAGACCGACGATCTCCCCGGCGCGCACCTGGAACGACACGTCCGCGAACACGCCGCGCAGGCTCAGCCCCGCGACGTCGAGCACGACGGGAGCGGCGTCCACCGGGCCGTCGGAGTCCGGGAAGACGTACTCGACCGAGCGCCCGGTCATGAGCGTGATGAGCTTCGCCGTCGGGGTCTCGGACACCGGGAGGTTCTGCGCGACGGTCCGGCCGTCCTTGAGGACGGTGATGCGGTCGCCGATCTCGCGGATCTCCTCGAGCCGGTGGGAGATGTAGACGACGGCGACCCCCGCCTTGGTCAGCTCCTTGACGACGCGGAAGAGGTTGCCCACCTCCTCGGAGTCGAGCACCGCCGAGGGCTCGTCCATGATGATGACGCGCGCGTCGTGGGACAGCGCCCGGGCCATGGAGACGATCTGCTTGCCGGCGGCCGACAGCCGTCCGACCTCCGTGCTCGGCGAGACCTCCGAGTGCCCGAGCCGCTGGAGCAGCTCGCGCGTCTTGCGCACCGCCTCGCGGCGCTGGGAGAACCCCATGGTCGCGAGCTCGTGCCCGAGGTAGACGTTCTCCGCGACGGTCAGGCCGTCGACGACGTCGAGCTCCTGGTACATCGTCGCGACGCCGTGCTTCAGCGCTGCGACGGGGTCGGAGATGGTGATGGGCTCGCCGTCGAGGAGGATCCTGCCCTCGGTGGGCTGGTGGGCACCGGCGAGCACCTTGATGAGCGTGGACTTGCCGGCCCCGTTCTGGCCGAGGAGACAGTGGACCTCGCCCGGGAGGATCTCGAGATCGACGCCGTCGAGCGCACGAGCCCCGGGGAAGACCTTGACGATGCCCTGCATCTGCAGGAGCGGCTGGGGAGGGTCTGCGGTGACCATGCGGTGAACCTAGCGAACCTTTTGACGAGCGTCAATCATAAGGTTGTCGTCTTTTGCCACTGTTACCACTCCGTGACCGACAAAAGTGTGCGCGCCCTGATCGCCGGATGGGAACGCTCCCGCCGCTCCCGGGGTGCCCCGGGGTGCTGTGGAGGCGATAGTGTCCGGCAAGCCCTGTACGAGCAGGGATGCCGAAGATGCGACGTGCGATCGGGGACCAGGGGGAGCTCGTGGGGCGGTCGTCGCCCGGACCGGAGGCCCACCGTCGGGCCTCCACACCTTTCGACGACGTCCATGTCGCCTTGGGAGGGGACAGTAGGGTACCTTTTGGCGATCGTCAAGCAAAAGCCGATGACTCGTCCGCCTGGTACGGACGACCGACGAGAGGCTCCGTGATTCACTGTGCCCATGGAGGAACTGCTGAAGTTCGCGCCGCGCCCGACCGGTGCCGGCGACATGTTCCAGCTGCTCCGGGACGGTCAGCCGCGCACCCGTGCGGACCTCGCAGCGATCACGGGGCAGGCGCGGTCGACCATCGCCGCCCGGATCGACCTCCTCATGACGGCCGGCCTCATCGCCCCCGCGGGCGAGGCCAGCTCGACCGGCGGGCGCCCGCCCGTGACCTTCGCCTTCAGCCCTGAGGCGCGCATCGTGCTCGCCGTGGACCTCGGCGCGACCCACGCCCGCCTCGCCGTCACGGACCTCGCGTCCAACGTGCTCGCCGAGACCGACGCGGCCCTCGCGATCGCGGACGGTCCCGACGTGGTCCTGTCGTGGGTCGCGGACACCGGCGAGAAGCTCGTCGCGACCACGGGGCGCAGCATCGACGACCTGGTCAGCGTCGGCGTCGGCCTCCCCGGCCCCGTCGAGCACTCCTCCGGACGGCCCATCAACCCGCCGATCATGCCCGCATGGGACGACGTCGACGTCCCCGGGATCCTGCAGAAGCGGTTCGACGCCTCCGTGCTCGTCGACAACGACGTGAACATCATGGCGCTGGGCGAGCACCGCACCGCGTGGCCCGCGGTCACCGACATGCTCTTCGTCAAGGTCGCGACGGGCATCGGCTCGGGCATCATCGCCGACGGCGAGCTCCGGCGCGGCGCGCAGGGCGCCGCGGGCGACATCGGGCACGTCGCCGTCCCGAGCGCCGCCGACGTCCCGTGCCGCTGCGGGAACGTGGGCTGCCTCGAGGCCGTCGCGAGCGGCCAGGCCGTCGCCGCGGCCCTCGCCGCCGCGGGCCTCGACGCGACCACCAGCTCCGACGTCGTCGCGCTCGTGCGCGGCGGCGACCTCGCCGCGAGCCAGGCCGTGCGCCAGGCCGGGCGCGACATCGGCTCCGTCCTCGCGGCGTGCGTCAGCCTGCTCAACCCCTCGCTCATCGTCATCGGCGGCATCGTCGCCGAGGCGGGCGAGCACCTCATCGCGGGCATCCGCGAGATCGTCTACCAGCGCTCGCTGCCCCTCGCGACGCAGCACCTGCGCATCGTCACCTCGCAGGCACGAGGTCAGGCCGGCGTGCTCGGTGCGAGCGCCATGGCCGTCGATCACGTACTCTCGCCCGCAGCGATCGACGCGCTCATCGCCTGAGCGCGGTCGACGGGGGCCGCTGCCCGCGCGCGCGGGCGCGACGAGTGTGACGAAGCACGAGGAGGAGTCATGACCGAGCGGAACCGTCGAGCGCTCGTGGTCCGGGGCGGGTGGCCCGGGCACGCACCCGAGGAGGCCGCCGAGCTGTTCATCCCGTTCCTCGAGGCGTCCGGCTACGACGTGACGCTCGAGGGGTCGCTCGAGGCGTACGCCGACGAGGAGTTCATGACGAGCCTCGACCTCGTCGTGCAGTGCTGGACGATGGGCGAGATCCTCCCGGACGAGATGCGCGGCCTGCGCACGGCCATCGCGAACGGCACCGGGTTCGCGGGCTGGCACGGCGGCATCGTCGACTCGTTCCGGCTCGCCACCGACTACCTGCAGATGGTGGGCGGGCAGTTCGCCGCCCACGCGCACGACCTCGTGGACCACACGATCGAGATCGTGCCCGAGCGCGGGGACCACCCGATCGTCGCGGGGATCGACTCGATCGCGCTGCACTCGGAGCAGTACTGGGTGCTCGCCGACTCGTACAACGACGTCCTCGCGACCACGACGATCCTCCCGCGCGACGGCGACCCGTGGCACGAGCCCGTCGTTTCCCCCGCCGTGTGGACGCGACGCTGGGGCGCCGGACGCATCTTCGTGTGCGCGGCGGGGCACCAGCTCGCCGACCTCGAGGTGCCTCCGATCCGCACGATCGTCGAGCGCGGCATCCTCTGGGCGAGCCGCTGAGCCCGCGCGCATGACCGCCTTCCGCGGCCTGCTCGCCTACCCGATCACGCCCCTCACCGACGACGACGCCCCCGACCTCGACGCTCTCGGCCGCCTGGTCCGGGACGCCGCCGGTGCCGGGGTCGACGGCGTCGTGGTGCTCGCGTCGTCGGGCGCCGGGGTCACGTTCGACCCGGACGAGCGCGACGCCGTCGTGCGGGCGGCCGTGTCCGCGGGGTCGACGGGCGCCACGGCCGTGCCCGTCCACGTCGCGGTGAGCGGCGCGTCGACGCGCGAGGTCCTCGCACGAGCCCGTGCTGCGCGCGACGCGGGCGCCGACGGGCTCGTGCTCGCGCCGTTCTCCTACCTCCCGCTCGACGAGGCGGAGGTCGTGGCGCTGTTCGAGGCGGTCGCGGCGGACGTCGACCTGCCGGTGTGCTTCTACAACCGCAGCGTCCAGACCGCGTACGACCTCACGCCGGGCGCCCTGGCGCACCTCGCCCGCACGACGACCGTGGTCGCGGTCAAGGACGCGGCGTCGACGCCCGCGCGACCCGGAGGGCGGGTCGCCGAGCTGCGGGACGCGACCGACGGCCTCGGCGTGAGCGTCGGGCTGAGCGGCGACGTCCCGCTCGTGCGCGGCGCCGAGCCGGCCGATGCCTGGCACACCGGGCTCGCCGCGCTCGTCCCCGCGGAGTACGTCGCGCTCCGCCGCGCCCGCACCGCGGGCACGGTGCCGGACGCGCGGGTCGCCCGCTGGCTGCACGACCTGACCGCCGTGCTCGCCGACCTGCGCCCGGTGAGCGGGTTCCACGCCCTCGCCACCCTGCTCGGCGTACCGACCGCTCCCCCGCGCGGGCCGTCGCTCCCCGTCCCGCCCGACGGCGTCGCGCGGCTGCGCGAGGTCGTCGGGCGGCGGCCCCGGGGCTGAGCCGTCAGACCGCCGCGAGCACCGCGGCGTGCAGGTCGAGCAGGCCGGTGGTGCGCTCGCTCGGGCCGCGGCCGAAGCCGCACTCCGTCGCGACGCCGACCGGGCGGTCGCCGAGCACCGACGCCGCCGCGGCGAGCCGACGGCGTGCGCCCTCGACACCGTCCTCGTGGTGCAGGAGCCCGAGGTAGAGCTCGGTCGCCGGGTCCAGGCGCAGGTCCGCCAGCGGCGCGACGTACGCGACGTCGTCGCGCGCGATAGGGACCGGCAGGTGGACCCACTGGACCGGCCGGTCGAGGTGCTCCACGAGGGCGTTCGCGACGCGGACGAGGTTCGCGGTGTCCGTCGGCTCGACGAAGTGCTTCTCCGCGACGTCGCCGTAGCAGAGGTGGAACCCCAGCTCGGCCGCGGCGGGGACGTGCCGGGCGAACGCCGCCGCCCGGCGCGCGCAGCCGACGACGACGTCCTCGTCTCCCCCGGCCTCGGCGTCGAACCACGCGCGCGCGGCCCCGCCGCCGAGGTTCGCGCCCTCGACGAACGCGAACTCGGTCGCGAGGTCGACCTGGACCGCGAGGTCCTCCGCGGGGATCGCGGCGCTGATCGCCGCGAGCTCGCGGACGAGCGCGGCCTCGTACGCCGGGTGCACCGCCGCGCGGTCCTGGGGCGCGACGAACGCCGTCACCGGCGCGAGCGGCGAGGGCAGGCACACCTGGAAGCGGGCCCCGGCCGGTAGGGCGCCCTCCTCGCGCAGCGCGACGAAGTCGGCGTACGAGGCGAGGGCCGCGTCGGCGTAGCCGAGCGGGCCGAACCGCAGGTCGGCCGCGTCGACGGAGCCGTCGAGGACGTGCGGGCGCACGTCGAACCCTGCGACGACGACCGGGTCCACCGGGACGCGCGCGAGTCCGTCGACGGCGGAGAACCGCTCACCCTGGAAGAGGATCCAGTGGAACCGCTCGCCGACCTCCCCGTCGGGGACGCGGCGCACGTGGTCGCCGAGGTGCTCCCCCACCGCACGGAAGGTCTCGCGCGCGGTCGGCAGGTTCACGGAGCCCACGAGGTGGGCGCCGCGCAGGGTCGGGAGGGTACGGGACGGGGCGGTGGTGGCGTCGAGCACCGGAGCATCGTAGGCGCCCGGCCCGACGCGCGGCTCAGCCGTCCGCGCCGGGCTCTGCCCCGCCGTCCGTGGCCGGGGCGTCGCCCGCGTCGTCCGACGCCGGGCCCGCACCGAGGCGGTCGGCCACGGCGTCGGGCCCTCCGGCGAGGAGCGCGACGAAGCCCTCCTCGTCGAGGATCGGCAGCCCGAGGTCGCGCGCCTTGGTCTCCTTGGAGCCGGCGCTCGCCCCGACGACGACGTAGTCCGTCTTCTTCGAGACCGACCCGGACGCCTTGCCGCCCGCCGCGATGACGGCCTCCTTGGCGCCGTCGCGGCTGAACCCCTCGAGCGACCCCGTCACGACGACCGTCAGCCCGGCGAGCGGACCGGTCGGCTCCTGGCGCGCGCCGGGGCCGGGGTGGTCGGGGATCTCGAAGCGCACTCCGGCCGCCCGCCAGCGGTCGACGATCTCGACGTGCCAGCCGACGGTGAACCACTCGACGACCTGGTCGGCGATCACGGGCCCGACGCCCTCGACCGCGGCGAGCTCGTCGCGCGTCGCCGCCCGGATCGCGTCGAGCGAGCCGAACCAGTCCGCGAGGGCACGCGCCGCGACCGGGCCCACGTGCCGGATGTTCAGGCTGACGAGGATGCGCCAGAGGTCCTTCGTCTTCGCGAGCTCGAGCTCTTCCACGAGCTTCGTCGCGTTGGTCGACGCCTCGAAGAGGGGCTCCCCCGCCTCGATCGCCGCGCGCTCCGCGGCCTTCGACAGCTTGCGCTTCTTCCGGAACGGCCACACGGACTTGACGGTCGCGGTCGAGCCGTCGGGCATCGTGATCTCGGCCGGCTCGCCCGTGCCGTCGTACTCGCGCGGCAGCCCGGTCTCGGAGTCGCGCACGACGACCCGGATCGGGACGAGCTGCTCGACGCTCAGCTCGAACAGCCCGGCCTCCGTGCGCAGCGGCGGCTCGGCCGGCTCGAGCGGCTGCGTGAGCGCGGCCGCCGTCACCTCGCCGAGCACCTCGACGTCGAGCCCCCCGCGCGAACCGATGTGCTCGACGCGGCCGCGCACCTGGGCGGGGCACGACTCGGCGTTGGGGCAGCGCAGGTCGACGTCGCCCTCCTTCATGGGGCGCAGCGGCGTGCCGCACTCCGGGCAGTCCGCGGGCATGACGAAGTCCTCGCGCGGGTAGCCGTCGTCCGCGAGCGCCGCGACCGGGCCCAGGATCTCGGGGATGACGTCGCCCGCCTTGCGCAGCACCACCATGTCGCCGATGCGCACGCCCTTCGCGCGGACGACGTCCTGGTTGTGCAGTGTCGCCTGGCGCACCGTGCTGCCCGCGACCTTGACCGGCTCCATGACGGCGTACGGGGTCGCGCGGCCCGTGCGCCCGACGCCGACCTGGATCGCGAGGAGGCGCGTGTTGACCTCCTCGGGCGGGTACTTGTAGGCGATGGCCCACCGGGGCGCGCGGCTCGTGGCGCCGAGCCGCCGCTGGAGCGCGAGCTCGTCGACCTTGACGACGATCCCGTCGAGCTCGTGCTCGATGTCGTGCCGGTGCTCGCCGAAGTAGGCGATGCGGTCCATGACCTCGTCGAGCCCGTGCACGACCCGGTTGTGCGGCGACACCGGCACGCCCCACTGCTCGAACAGGGCGTAGGCGTCGGACTGCCGCGCGAGCTCGGCGTGCTCGCCTGCCTCCCACTGGAGCGCACCGACGCCGTGCGCGTACATGCGCAGGTTGCGGCTCGCGGTGACGGCCGGGTCCTTCTGG
Organism: Cellulosimicrobium sp. AB352; assembly: GCF_049538415.1. Lineage (NCBI taxonomy): Bacteria > Bacillati > Actinomycetota > Actinomycetes > Micrococcales > Promicromonosporaceae > Cellulosimicrobium > Cellulosimicrobium sp. AB352. The sequence goes on from NZ_JBMVFX010000026.1 coordinate 25,082, forward strand.
CGCAGCGACCCGGCCGCGGTGTTGCGCGGGTTCGCGTACGGCGCCTGGCCCGCGGCGACGAGCTTCTCGTTGAGCGCGGCGAAGTCCGCGACGCCCATGAACACCTCGCCGCGGATCTCGATGACGTCGGGGTGCGTCGCGGGGTCGCCGGCGAGGCGCTGCGGGATGCTCGGGATCGTCCGCACGTTGGCGGACACGTCCTCGCCCGTGCGCCCGTCGCCGCGCGTGGCGGCCCGCACCAGACGGCCCTTCTCGTAGAGCAGCGCGATGGCGAGGCCGTCGATCTTGACCTCGCACAGGTAGTCCACCTCGGCGTCCGCGGCCACGCCCAGGTCGCGGTGCACGCGCGCCGCCCACGCGGCGAGGTCCTCGGCGCTGAAGGCGTTGTCGAGCGAGAGCATGGGCTCGAGGTGCTGGACGGTCGCGAAGCCGGCCGCGGCCCGGCCGCCCACGCGCTGCGTGGGCGACTCGGGCGTCTGGAGGGCGGGGTGCGCGGCCTCGAGCGCCTGCAGCTCGTGCATCCGCGCGTCGTACTCCGCGTCGGACGAGACCGGCTGGTCCTCCTCGTAGTAGGCCCGCTGGTCGGCCTCGACCTGGGCGACGAGCTCGGCCCAGCGCCGCTGCGCCGCGGCCTCGTCCAGCTCGGCGGCGGACGACGCCGCGGGCGCGTCCTCGTCCGTCGGGGTCGGGGGGGTCGGCGCTGACGTCGCGGGGGTGCTCTCGCTCACCCGCACATCATCGCGCGGACCGCCCACATCCGCCGCCCCCGGACCGCACCCCGGCGGGCCCTCACCCCCAGCCGTGCGAGGCGTCCTCGTGCATCGGCGGGCACGTCCCGCCCGGCTCCGTCGCGGCCTCGAAGTGCCACATCTCGTTCGCGTACGTGCGGCACAGGCCGAACCGGGGGCCGTGCTCGCCGAGCCACAGTGCGCCGTCGGTCGGCCCGACGTCGATCGCGAGGCCCGCGACGTGCTCCGAGGTCTCGGGCGGGAGCACCCACCGGTGGGCCTCCTCGGGCGACCCGTAGCGCTCGAGCGCCGCCTCGACGAGCTGCTCCTGCTCCGCCGCGGTGCGCCACCCCGAGGTGAGCGTCAGCTCGACCCCCTCGGCGTCGGCGGCGGCCCGCGCCTCGTCGAAACGGCGTTCGAGCTCGGGGTCCAGCCCGGTCGCGGTCTGGGGGCGCAGGGTGGGCGACGGGTCGGCGACGGCGTCGCCGTCGTGCGTCGTCACGGTGAGGTACGTGAGCGCGCCCGCCGCGCCGAGCGCGCCGACGGCGAGGACGCCGAGCACGGTGCGGGCGACGCGCCGCGGGCCGCGAGAGCCCGGGACGTGGCGGGCGGGCGGCGTGGGGCGCAGGGGTGTCGTGGCCATCTGACGAGGCTCGCCCGCGGCGACCTCGCGCCACATCGACCCGACGGCGACTCCTCGACCCCGCCGTGCGGTGCAGCCGGACGGGGAGCGTCCGCCCCCGGCCCGACGTCGTTCCGCCCTGGGGCGGAGGCGGCACGGGCCGGGTTCCCTCCCGGGGCGGTGCCGCGCACGACCCGCCCCCGCTACCGTGGACGCGTGCCCCCGACGACCCGCCTGCCCGTGTGGGCGCAGGACCTCGCGACCGCGCTCGTCGCGGGCGCCGTGTGGTTCACCGTGGTCATGGTCATGGAGCGCGGCGACTACTGGTACCCGCGCTTCCCCGACTCGTACCGGATCGCCGGCCTGGGGATCGTGCTCGCGCTCGCGCTGCGGCGCGTCGCGCCCGGCCCGCTGTTCTGGGGCACCGTCACGCTCTACCCGCTCGCGATCCCCTGGATCATGCAGACCCCGTTCGAGCTCGTGCCGCTCATGATCGCGGCCTTCGCGGCGACCCGGTCCGGGGCGGTGCCGCCGGTCCTGGCGACCGTCGGCGCCGGCCTCGCGGCGTTCGCGCTGCAGCTCGCGGGGCGCCCGGGGCTCGTCCTGCCGCCCCGAGCCTTCTTCGTCGAGGAGCTCTGGGTCGCGAACTCCCCCTCCGACGTCGTCCTCGCGCTCGCCCTCGTGCTCGTCGCGGTCGCCGCCGGGTACTTCTTCCGCCGCCTCGCCCTGACGTCCGAGAGCCTGCGCGAGCGCAACGCGGAGCTCCAAGAGCTCCAGGCCGAGCTCGCGGAGCGCGCCGTGCTCGCCGAGCGCACGCGGATCGCGCGCGAGCTGCACGACGTCGTCGCGCACCACATGTCGGCGATCGTCGTGCGCGCCCAGGCGGCGGACCGCGTCGCGGCGAACCGCCCGGACGCGCCGGCCGAGGCCGTGCGGTGGATCGCCGACGAGGGCAAGCAGGCGCTCACCGCGATGCGGTCCGTCGTGCAGGTGCTGCGCCGCGGCACCGAGGCCGACGGCGGCACCGCGGCCCTCGCCCCGACGCCCGACGGCGACCGGGCCGCGGACGAGCTGCGCGCGGCCGCCCGCCGCCTGCGCGACGCCGGGCGCGCCGTCGACCTCACGCTCCCCGACCCGTGGCCCGCGACGAGCGCCGAGTCCGGCCTCGCCGTCGTCCGCATCGCCCAGGAGGCCCTGACCAACGTGCTGCTGCACTCCCTCGCCCACGACGTGACCGTGACCCTGACCGACCGTGCGGGCGACCTGCGCCTGCGCGTCCACGACGCCGGACCGCCGCTGCCGAGCACCGACGGGCGGCAGGGGCACGGCCTGACCTCCATGCGCGAGCGGGCGCTCGCGGCCGGGGGCGCGCTGTCCGCCGGGCCGGACGGGCGCGGCGGCTGGACGGTCGAGGCGCGAGTCCCCCGGGCGGCGGCGTGAGCGCCCCCGGCACGGGCACGACGCCGGTCCGCGTCGTCGTCGTGGACGACCAGGCGACCATCCGCCTGGGCCTGCGCATGATCCTCGACAACGAGCCGGACGTCACGGTCGTCGGCGAGGCCGGGGACGGGGAGACGGCGGTCGCCATGGCGCGCGCCCTGCGCCCCGACGTCCTGCTCATGGACGTGCGCATGCCCCGGCTGGACGGCATCGAGGCGACCGCGCGCATCGTGGCCGACCCCGAGCTCGCGGCGGTGCGCACGCTCGTCCTCACGACGTTCGACGACGACGAGTACGTGTACGGCGCGCTGCGGGCGGGCGCCGCGGGGTTCCTCCTCAAGGACGCGGACCCGCAGTCGCTCGTCGACGCCGTGCACCGCGTCCACGCCGGCGACTCCCTGCTCGACCCGGCGGTCACGGGCCGCATCATCTCGACCTACGTCGAGCTCGCCCGGCAGGCGCCGCTCGCGGCCTCCGACGCCGTCGAGACCGGGTCCGCGGTCACCGGGCTCGACGCGGCGACCCCGCGCGAGCGCGAGGTGCTCCTCGCGGTCGCGCGCGGCCTGTCGAACCGCGAGATCGGGGCGGAGCTGCACCTCACCGAGGCGACCGTGAAGAGCCACGTGCGGTCGCTGCTCACCAAGGTCGGGCTGACGAACCGGGTGCAGCTCGTGATCCTCGCGTACGAGGCCGGGTTCGTGCGGCCGGGCGGCACGGCCTGAGCCCGGCTCACGCCTCCGGGGGCAGGCCCTCGACCGCGTGCCCGAACGCCTCGACGATGCGCCACATGTCGCCGAGCAGCACCTCGAGGCGCTGCTCGAACCCGTCGCCCACGTAGACCCACGTGTCGTGCGACCCGTCCCTGCGGTGGAGCGACACCACGAGCTCCGACGCCGACCGCTCGTCCCGGTGCACGCCGTCCGGCGACGCGTGCGCCGCGAGGGTCGTGGCGGGCACCGTGAGCTCCGGGCCGAGGTGCTTGCGGTCGTGCGGGTGGTCGCCCTCCTCGTGGACGGCCACGCACCACGGCGGGCAGTCGTCCACCTGCCAGGACGGCCTCCCGAGCGGCGAAGCCCACACTGCTGATCCCCCTGTCGTGCTGTCGAGCACGTCGGTCATGCCGATCACCTCCCCGGCGACGGGACCATGATGCCGGGGGCGTCCGACACGCCGGACCGCGCCGTTACGAAGGCGGTGGACGGAGGAGCGAGACGGGGTCGACGTCGAGCCGCTCGGCAAGCTTCTCGACCGAGCGGAGGGTCAGGTTGCGCTCCCCGCGCTCGACCCCGCCCATGTAGGTCCGGTGGACGCCGAGGAACTCGGCGAAGTCCTCCTGGCTCATCCCGCGGCCGACCCGGAGGGTCCGCAGGTTCTCACCCAGCGCGCGCTGCAGATCTCCTTGCACGCGTGCAACCGTCACCCAGCGCTACTCCTCGGTCTACAGACTTATCGGTATCACCCCGTTCTCGACCGACCCCCTCCCCCCGCTCCGCGAGGGGCGCCCGCGCCACGCGTGCTACTCATAGATAGCACATCGCGGGCCCTCCCGTCACACGACGGAGCCCGACGGCGGAAGGGGACTCGCGCCGTCGGGCTCCGGGTTTCGTGGGGCCGGGAAGGGTCAGCCGGCCGCCACGCTCCCGGCAGGCGGGGTCGCCGCCTGCCCGTCCTCGGTGCTCGCGCCCTCGTGGGCCGCGAGACGCTCTGCCCGCACGACCTCGCGGCTGCTGCCGCGGTAGGCCGCGACGAGGATGTCGCGCATGTCCTCCAGGACCGGCATCCGCGGGTTCGCCGGGGCGCACTGGTCCTCGAACGACCGGAGCGCGAGGTCGTCCAGGCGGCTCATGAACGCCCGCTCGTCGACGCCCTGCGCGGCGAACGTGGCCTCGATGCCCACCTTGGCGCGCAGCTCCTCGACCGCCCTCGCGTACGACTCGACGCCCTCCTCCGGGGTGGAGGCCGGCAGCCCGAGGTGCTTCGCGATCTCCTGGAACCGCTCCGGGGCCACGTAGCGCTCGTACTTGGGCCAGCTCGTGAGCTTCGTGGGCACCTGGCCGTTGTAGCGGATCACGTGCGGCAGGAGCACCGCGTTGGTGCGCCCGTGCACGAGGTGGAAGGTCGAGCCCACGGTGTGCGCCATGGCGTGCACGATGCCGAGCATCGCCGAGCCGAACGCCATGCCCGCGATGGTCGCCGCGTTGTGCATCTTCTCGCGGGCCTTCGGGGCCGCCGCGCCCTGCGTGACCGAGTCCTCGATGTGCTCGAAGACCATCTTGATCGCCTGCAGGCACAGCCCGTCGGTGAAGTCGTTCGCGTAGACGGAGACGAACGCCTCGGTCGCGTGCGTGAGGGCGTCGAAGCCCGAGTCGGCGGCGAGCTTCGCCGGCATGGTGTCCGTGAGCACGGGGTCGACGATGGCGACGGTCGGGGTGAGCGCGTAGTCCGCGAGCGGGTACTTGAAGCCCGTCTCCGGGTCGGTGATGACCGCGAACGGCGTCACCTCCGCGCCGGTGCCCGACGACGTCGGGATGCACACGAGCTTCGCCCGGCCCCCGAGCTCCGGGAACTTGTACGCGCGCTTGCGCACGTCGAAGAACTTCTCCCGCATGTCGGAGAACTCGATCTCCGGGTGCTCGTACCGCAGCCACATGACCTTGGCGGCGTCCATCGGCGACCCGCCGCCGATCGCGATGATCGTGTCGGGCTCGAAGTCGCGCATCGACTCGGCGCCGCGGTTCACGGTGCCGACGCTCGGCTCCGGCTCGACCGCGTCGATGATCTGGATCGCGACCTTCTCCTCGCGGCGGGCGAGGACGTCGAGCACGCGGTCGACGACGCCGATGCGGCTCATGACCTTGTCGGTGACGATCGTGACGCGGTGCACGTCGCGCATCTGCGCGAGGTACTGGATCGAGTTCGGCTCGAAGTACGTCTTGGCGGGCACCTTGAACCACTGCATGTTGTTGTTGCGCCGCCCGATCCGCTTGACGTTGATGAGGTTGACCGCCGACACGTTGTTCGACACCGAGTTCGCGCCGTAGCTGCCGCAGCCCAGCGTGAGCGACGGGAGCAGCGCGTTGTAGATGTCGCCGATGCCGCCGAGCGACGTCGGGCTGTTCCACAGCACGCGCACAGCCTTCACGCGCGACCCGTAGCGCTCGACGAGCGCCTCGTCGGACGTGTGGATGGCGGCCGAGTGGCCCAGGCCGTCGAGCTCGACCATGCGCTCGGCCAGGCGGACGCCGTGCTCGGTGTCCCGCGCGCGCAGCACGGCGAGGACGGGCGTGAGCTTCTCGCGGCTCAGCGGCTCGTCGGGGCCGACGTCGTCGATCTCGGCAAGGATGATCGACGTGTCGTCGGGGACCTCGAACCCCGCCTCGCGCGCGATCCACACGGGCGACTTGCCCACGACCTTCGGGTTGAGCTTCGCCCCGGCGCAGTTCGTGCCGTTCGCCTCGACCCCGAAGATGAGGCGCTCGAGCATCGCCTTCTCGGCGGGCGTCACCCGGTAGGCGTGCAGGCGGGCGAGCTCGCGCATCGCGTCGTCGTAGATCACGTCGTCGAGGATCAGCGCCTGCTCCGAGGCGCACACCATGCCGTTGTCGAACGCCTTCGACATGACGACGTCGTTGATCGCGCGGCCGAGGTCGGCGCTCTTCTCGACGTAGGCGGGGACGTTGCCGGCCCCGACGCCGAGCGCCGGCTTGCCGGCCGAGTAGGCCGCGCGGACCATGCCGTTGCCGCCCGTGGCGAGGATGAGCGCGACGCCGGGGTGGTGCATGAGCGTGCTGGTCGCCTCGATCGACGGGTGCTCGACCCACTGGATGCAGTCGTCGGGCGCGCCGGCCGCGACCGCGGCGTCGCGCACGATGCGGGCCGCCTCGACCGACGAGCGCTGCGCGCTCGGGTGGAACGCGAACACCACGGGGTTGCGCGTCTTGAGCGCGATGAGCGACTTGAAGATCGTGGTCGACGTCGGGTTCGTCACCGGCGTCACGGCGCACACGACGCCGACGGGCTCGGCGATCTCGACGACGCCCGTGAGCTCGTCGCGCCCGATGATGCCGACCGTCTTCAGGTTCGCCATCGAGTTGGGCACGTGCTCGCACGCGAAGATGTTCTTGGTCGCCTTGTCCTCGAAGACGCCGCGCCCGGTCTCGACGACGGCCATCTGCGCGAGGTGGCCGTGCTGGTGCAGGCCGGCGACGGACGCCTTGAGGACGATCCGGTCGACGTCCTCCTGCGTGAGGCTCATGTACTGGTCGAGCGCCTTGCGGGCCCGCTCGACGAGGACGTCGATCTCGTGCGTCGTGCGGGTGTCCTCGGTGCGGTTCTCGACCTTCGTGCTGGCGCTCTTCGCGCTCATGCGTCCCCTCCGGTGCCCGACCTCGCCGGGCGTCGGCCGCGGGTGTGCCGGGGCCGGGATGCCCCGGCTCCTTCGGCGGTCTCTCTACTTGTGAAGGTTTTCACAAGGCGCTCGTGCCCACAAGGGTCGAGCCCCGATGCGGGCCGAAGGTCCCCGCCTCCTCGTGACCTCCGCACCACGGGCCGCGCGCCGTAGGGTGGGTGACCATGACCGCCGAGCAGACGACGAGCCCCTCGCCCGCGACCGAGAGCCGCGCCGCGACCGACCGACCCGACGGCACCCCCCACGACCCGTACCTCTGGCTCGAGGAGGTCGAGGGCGACGAGGCGCTGGCCTGGGTCCGCGCCCGCAACGCCGAGGTCGCCGACACGCTCGAGACCGCCGACGAGTTCGCCGCGACCGAGCGCGCGATCCGCGAGGTGCTCGACTCCGACGCGAAGATCCCCGAGGTCTCGAAGATCGGCGACCGGTACTACAACTTCTGGCGCGACGCGCAGCACGAGCGCGGCGTCTGGCGGCGCACGACGCTCGAGTCCTACCGCACCGACGACCCCGAGTGGGAGACCGTCCTCGACCTCGACGCGCTCGCCGCGGCCGAGGGGGAGTCGTGGGTCTGGCACGGCGCGAGCGTCCTGCGCCCGACGCCGGAGCAGCTCGCCGCGGGCGAGCCGTGGCGGCACGCGCTCGTCGAGCTCTCCCCCGGCGGCTCCGACGCCGACGTCACGCGCGAGTTCGACCTCGTGGAGAAGCGGTTCGTCGCGCCGGAGGACGGCGGCTTCCACCGCGCCGAGGCCAAGGGCTCGCTCGGCTGGATCGACGCCGACACCGTCTACGTCTTCACCGACTTCGGCGAGGGCACGCTCACGCCGTCCGGGTACCCGCGCGTGGTCAAGCGCTGGACGCGCGGCACCCCGCTCGACGCCGCGGTGACCGTCTACGAGGGCACCGACGAGGACATGTACATCTCCGCCTGGCGCTCGCACACGCCCGGGTTCGAGCGCGACTTCGTGCACCGCTCCAAGGCGTTCTACTCCGACGAGCTCTACCTCGCCGAGCGCACCGGCACGCCCGAGCAGCGCCTGACGAAGATCGACGTGCCCGACTCCGCCGAGGTCGGCGTGCGGCGCGAGTGGCTCCTCGTCGAGCTGCGCGACGACTGGACGGTCGGCGGCGCGACGTACCGCGCCGGGTCGCTCCTCGCGGCCCGGTTCGACGACTTCCTCGCGGGCGACCGCGGCTTCACCGTGCTCTTCGAGCCGACGGCGACGACGTCGCTCGCCGGCGCCACGTGGACGCGCCACCACCTCGTCGTCAACGTGCTCGACGACGTGAAGAACCGGCTCCACGTGCTGACGCCGCCGGACGCCGCCGCGCCCGGGGGCGCCGTCGGGCAGGAGGCCGCGGACGCGCCGTGGGTGCGCTCGGAGATCCCGGGCCTGCCCGCGCTGGGCACGGTCGCCGTCGGGGCGGTCGACCCCGTCGACACCGACGACCTCTGGCTCGTCACGACCGACTACCTCACGCCGACGACGCTCTCGCTCCTGTCGCTCGGCGAGCACCCGGGCGACGCGGGCGCGCCCGAGGTCGTCAAGTCCAACCCCGCGTTCTTCGACGCCGACGGCATGACGGTCGCGCAGCACTTCGCCACGTCCGACGACGGCACCCGCGTGCCGTACTTCGTCGTGGGCCGCGCGGACCTCGTCGCGGGGGCGGGCGAGGGCGGCAGCGGAACCGGTACCGCGCCCACGCTCCTGTACGGGTACGGCGGCTTCGAGATCTCGCTCACGCCCGCCTACTCCGGCGCGCTCGGCCGCGCGTGGCTGTCGCAGGGCGGCGTCTACGTCGTCGCGAACATCCGCGGCGGCGGCGAGTACGGGCCCGCGTGGCACCAGGCCGCGCTCAAGGCGAACCGCCACCGCGCCTACGAGGACTTCGCCGCCGTCGCGCGCGACCTCGTCGCCCGCGGGATCACCACGCCCGAGCACCTGGGGATGGAGGGCCGCTCCAACGGCGGCCTGCTCGCCGGCAACATGCTCACGCAGTACCCCGAGCTGTTCGGCGCCGTCATCGTCGGCGTGCCGCTGCTCGACATGCGCCGCTACACGAAGCTCCTCGCGGGGGCGTCGTGGGCCGCGGAGTACGGCGACCCGGACGACCCCGAGCAGTGGGAGTTCATCCGCACGTTCTCGCCGTACCACCTGTTCGACGCCGAGCGCGAGTACCCGCCCGTGCTGTTCACGACGTCGACGAAGGACGACCGCGTCCACCCGGGCCACGCGCGCAAGCTCGCCGCGAAGATGCTCGGCGAGGGCAAGGACGTCACGTACTACGAGAACATCGAGGGCGGCCACGGCGGCGCCGCGAACAACGCCCAGGCCGCGCACATGGCCGCGGTGCACTACCGCTTCCTCGCCGAGCGCCTCGGCTGACCGGGCGCTCCCGCCGGGCCGAGCAGGTGGTCCTGGCGCGTCCGCGAGACCGGACGCGCCAGGACCACCTGGTCGGCGAGGTGCGGGCGGGCCTCAGGAGTGCGGCACCGTCGCGGTGATGAGGGTGCCGTCCTCGCGGCGGTTGCCGGAGAGGGCGCGCAGGCTCGGGCGGCCCGGCCTGACCGGGCCCTGGCCGTCGAGCGCGACGCGCGCGACCTCGCCCGGGACGACCTTCACCTGCTCGCCCCGCACGACGACCTGCGCGCCGTCGCCGGTCTCGGCGTCGAGCTCGATCGCGTCGGGCAGCACGGTGACGCGCAGCCGCGAGCCGCGCCACTGCACGCGGAACGTGAGCGACTCCCACTCCTGGGGCAGGCGCGGGTCGAACGTGAGGTCGCCCTCGGAGTCGCGCATGCCGCCGAACCCGTACGCGAGCGCGGACCACGTGCCGCCCGCGGACGCGACGTGCACGCCGTCGGACGCGTTGGCGTGCAGGTTCGCGAGGTCGACGAAGATCGACGACACGAAGTACTCGAGCGCGAGCTCGTGGTACCCCACCTCGGCCGCGACGATGGACTGCACGACGCCCGAGAGCGTCGAGTCGCCCGTGGTCAACGGGTCGTAGTACTCGAAGTCGGCGAGCTTCTCCTCGGCGCTGAAGTGCTGCCCCTGGAGGAACAGCGCGAGCACGACGTCGGCCTGCTTGAGCACCTGGTAGCGGTAGATGACGAGCGGGTGGTAGTGCAGCAGGAGGGGCCGCTTGTCCTCGGGCGTGTGCGCGAGGTCCCAGATCTCGCGCTCGAGGAAGTGCGAGTCCTGCGGATGGATGCCGATGCTCTCGGCGTACGGGATCGACATGTGGTCGGCCGCGCGGACCCACTCCGCGGCCTCGTACGCGCCGAGCGAGAGCCGGTCCACGAGACGCGCGTAGTCCTCGGGGTGGTCGGCCTTCATGCGCTCGACGACGTACGCCGCGGCGCGAAGGTTGAAGCGCGCCATGACGTTCGTGAAGAGGTTGTCGTTGACGACGGTCGTGTACTCGTCCGGCCCGGTGACGCCGTGGATGTGGAAGTTGTCGTCGCCGTTGGCGCGCCAGAAGCCGAGGTCCTCCCACATGCGCGCGGTCTCGACGAGGATGTCGGCGGCCTCGCGGCGCAGGAAGTCCTCGTCGCCCGTCGCGCGCACGTACTGCACGAGCGCGTAGCTCACGTCGGCGTCGATGTGGTACTGCGCCGTCCCGGCCGCGTAGTAGGCGGACGCCTCCTCGCCGTTGATCGTGCGCCAGGGGAAGAGCGCGCCCTTCTGCGACAGCTCCGCGGCGCGGCGCCGGGCGGCGTCGAGCATCTGGTAGCGGAAGCGCAGCGCGTTGCGCGCGTACCGCGGGCTCGTGTACGTGAGGAACGGCAGGACGTAGATCTCGGTGTCCCAGAAGTAGTGCCCGCTGTACCCGGAGCCGGTGAGGCCCTTCGCGGGGACGCCGTTGCCCTCGGCGCGCGCCGTGGCCTGCGCGAGCTGGAACAGGTTCCAGCGCACGGCCTGCTGGACGCCCGGCTGGCCGGGGATCTCGACGTCGGAGCGGGCCCAGAAGTCGTCGAGCCACTCGCGCTGGAGCGCGAGCTGGGCCTCGACGCCGGTCTCGCGCGCCCGGTCGAGCGTGCGCCGGCAGCGGTCGACGAGCTCGCGCGACGGCACGCCGCGCGACGTGTGGTACGCGACGAGCTTGGTGAGCCGGATGGGCCGCCCGGGCTCGGCGTGCACGCGGAACACGTGCTTCGCGAGGTCGTCCTCGGCGAGCGTGCGCACGTCCCACTCGTTCTCGGTCTCGAGCAGGTCGTCGGCCGCGACGGCGAGCGTCATGCCGGAGTTGGTGCAGCGGTAGGACAGCACGAGGCGCTCGTCGTCGCCGAACTGCGTCTGCGGCTGCAGCACCCGGCCGGTGAACTGGTTCGTCTTGCGCGGGTCGAAACCCTCCCCCAGCGACGCGGACCGGACGTGGTACTCGTCCTGGCCGTCCTGGCGGTTGAGGATCTGGGACGAGATCGCGACGGGCGCGGCCGCGTCGAGGAGCGTGACCTCGAACGTCATGACCGCGAGGTGGCGCTCGACGAACGACACCACGCGCTGCGAGCGGATCTGCACGCGCTTGCCCGACGGCGTGCGCCACAGCAGCTCGCGCCGCAGGACGCCGTCCTGGAGGTCGAGCGAGCGCTCGTAGTCGATGAGGTCCGCGACGGGCAGCAGGAGAGGCTCGTCGTCCACGTAGAGGCGGATGACCTTGGCGTCCGGGACGTTGACGATCGTCTGCCCGACGCGCGCGAAGCCGTACGCCTCCTCCGCGTGCCGGATGGGCCAGGTCTCGTGGAAGCCGTTGACGAACGTGCCGTGCGAGTGGGACTCGCGGCCCTCCTCGACGTTGCCGCGCATGCCGAGGTAGCCGTTCGCGACGGCGAACAGCGTCTCGGTGACGCCCAGGTCCTCCGCGGAGAACTGCGACTCGACGAGCCGCCACGGGTCGGCCGGGAAACGCAGGCGGTCGACGGTGCCGCGCTCGTCGGCGGTCCGGCGGATCACGCGCCCGCCTCCTCGTCGGCGGGGCCGGTGACGGCGGGACGGGCGACGTCGGCGGTCGCCGCGCGCGGACGGTCGAGGACCGTCGCGTCGAGCTCGCCGAGGTCGGCCACGACGACGTCGGCCCCGTGCGCGAGCAGCGCGTCCGCGCCCACCCCGCGGTCGACGCCGAGCACCAGACCGAACCCGCCGGCCGCGCCGGCCTGCACGCCCGAGAGCGCGTCCTCGACCACGACGGCCTCCGCGGCGGGGACGTCCAGCAGCTGCGCCGCGTACAGGTACGTGTCCGGTGCGGGCTTGCCGGCGACGTGCTCGCGCGCCGCGACGTTCCCGTCCACGACGACCGCGAACCGGTGCGTGAGCCCGGCCGCCGCGAGGACGGCGGGCGTGTTGCGCGACGACGACACGACGGCGACCGCCGCGCCCGCCGCGGTCACGGCGTCGAGGAACCGGACCGAGCCCGGGTACGGCGCGATGCCCTCCTCGGCGAACATGCGGTTGACGATCTCGTCCTTGCGGTTGCCGAGCGCGCACACGGTGGACTCCCCCGGCGCGTCCGTGACCTCGCCGCGCGGCAGCGTGACGCCCCGCGACGCGAGGAACGTCGCGACGCCGTCGTACCGGGGCTTCCCGTCGATCGACGCGAAGTAGTCCGCGGCGGTGTACGGGGCGAGGCCGTGCGCGGCGCAGTAGGGCGCGAACAGCCGTTCCCAGGCGCGCATGTGGAGCTCGGCGGTCGGCGTGAGGACGCCGTCGAGGTCGAACAGCACGGCTCGCAGGACGGGCATGGAGATCCTTCGCGGTGGGGGGACGAGGGTCTGCGCCCGGCCGTTCCCGCGCCGTCCGGAGGCCGCGGGACGGCCGTCCGCACGTCGCCGTCGTGACCGTCGCGCGAGGTCAAGCGTACGCACCCGGAGGCGTGCGCGGAAAGCGCTCAGGGCGTGTCCGGGCGACGCTCAGGCGTGGGCGCGCTCGGCCAGGACGTCGGCGACGCGGCCGAGGTTCGCGAGCAGCGCGCGGTGCTCGTCGGGCGTGCCGGCGACCCCGCGACCGGGCCCGCCGCCGACGCCGGACCGCGGCGCACCGAGGAGCGTCACGTCGTCGAGCGCGGGCAGCCCGAGCCCGATGCGGCGCCACGGCACGCTGACGAGGTCGGCGAGCTCACCCAGCGCCGGCCCGGCGCACTGCGAGACCTTCGCGGGCGGCAGCGCGGCCCAGAGGCGTACGCCCCGCTCGACCGCGCGCGCGACCGTCTCCCAGGACCGCTCGTCCCAGGCGCCGAGCGTCAGGCCGACCGCGTCGGCGCCCGCGAGGACGACAGGCGCGACGCCCACCCAGGCGGGGCCCACGTGGACGACCGTCGACGCGGACGCGGCGCGCGCGGCGTCGAGCACCGGGCGCAGCCCGTCCACGAGGTCCGGGCCGGGGACGGCGCGCAGGCGCGAGTAGCCCGAGAACGTGGGCAGCACGCCCGCGCCCACCTGCGCGAGCAGCGGCTCGTCCACCTGCACGACGACGTCCGCCCCCGGGACCTGACGGCGCACCTGCGCGACGTGCTCGGTCACGCCCGCGGCGAGCGCCTCGACGACCTCGCGCACCGCGCCGCGGTCGGACAACACGCGGTCGCCGCGCGCGAGGTACACCTCGGCGGCGAGCGTCCACGGCCCGGTGACCGTGACGGCGAGCGGCCCCGCGTACCCGGCGCCCGCGATGGTGAGCGCCTCCACGTCCTCGCGCAGGTACGCCTCCGCGCGGCGCAGGTCCGCGCCGCCGTGGTCCGCGAGCTTCCAGCCGTGGGGGCCGAGCTCGACGGGCAGCCCGGGCAGCAGCGCCGCCGTCCGCCCCGTCGCGTCGGCGCCGGGCCCGCGGCCCGGGAGCTGGACGAGGAACGGCACTCCCCGCACGCCCGTCGGCACGGCGGCGAGGTCGCCGAGCACCGTGAGCTGCGCCTCGAGGACGTCCGCGCCCTCTCCGCCGGGCCACGGCCCGAGCCCGCTCACCGCGGTCATGCCGCACCCCCGGGGGCCGCCTCGCGCGGGAGACCGCGCACCTCGTCACGAACCACGTGCCGTCCACCTCTCTCCAGGAGCACACCGGAACACCGAGCCGTGCCGCGACCCCGCCGGGGTCCGGGGGCCGCACGGCCGTCCCGCGGAAGGACCCCGCCATGGGCACGCACGAGAACAAGGCCGCCGCCGTCGCCGTGCACACGCACGCGATCCCGGGCAACCACGCCGACGCCGTCGCGGCGCTGCTCGCGCCGGGCTTCCGCAACCACGACGCGGCACCGGGCGGCGACGGCGGCGACGAGGGCCTCGTCGCGACCATGCACTGGTACGCGGACGCGTTCGAGGACCAGCACGTCGAGGTGCTGCACGCGGTCGCGGAGGGCGACCTCGTGGCGCTGCACGTCGAGCTCAGCGCGCGGCACACCGGCTACTTCCGCGGCGTCGCGCCGACGGGCCGCCGGTTCCGCGTCCGCGAGATGCACGTGCTCCGCTTCGCCGAGGGACGCGCGGCCGAGCACTGGTGCGTGCGCGACGAGTCGGCGCTCGTGCGGGCGCTCGCTCACCCGGCGGCCGTCGGCGTCGGCTGAGCCTCCGGCTCGCGCGGGGCGCCGGAGCCTCGCCCGGCCCGGTACGCCCGGTCGACCGTGCCCTGCCCGAGCACGCGCGTGCCGGCGTAGACGACGAGCGACTGACCGGCCGCGACGCCCCGGAGCGGCGTGCCGGTGAGCTCGACCTCGATCGACCCGTCGGGGAAGGCGCGCACGCGCGCGGGGACGGGCGCACCGTGCGCACGCACCTGCACCTCGACGTCGGCCGCCTCGCCCGCGGGCGGGCGCGCGTCGTCGAACCAGACGGCGGACCCCGCCTCGATCCGGTCGACGCTCAGCAGCTCGGCCGGGCCGACGACCACCCGGTTGCTCGCGGGCTGGACGTCGAGCACGTAGCGCGGGCGGCCGTCGGGCGCGGGGCGGTCGATCCCGAGCCCCTTGCGCTGCCCGACCGTGTACGCGTAGGCGCCCTCGTGCTCGCCGAGCACCGTGCCCTCCGCGTCGACGATCTCGCCCGGCCGCGCGCCGAGGCGCGCGCGCAGGAAGCCCTGGGTGTCGCCGTCGGCGACGAAGCAGATGTCGTAGGAGTCGGGCTTCGCGGAGACCGACAGGCCGCGCCGCGCGGCCTCGGCGCGGACCTCGTCCTTGGACGCGAAGCCGCCGAGCGGGAAGACCGCCCGCGCGAGCCGCTCGGGACCCATGACCGCGAGGACGTACGACTGGTCCTTCGCCGCGTTCGGGGAGCGGTGCAGCTCGCGCACCGTGCGCACCCCGTCCGGCGCGGACGCGTCGGGGACCTCGCGCGTCTCGACGCGCGCGTAGTGGCCCGTCGCGACGGCGTCGAACCCGAGCGCCGTCGCCTTGTCGAGCAGCGCCTCGAACTTGATGTGCTCGTTGCAGCGCACGCACGGGTTGGGCGTGCGCCCGGCCTCGTACTCCGCGAGGAAGTCGGCGACCACCGTGTCCTCGAACCGCTCGGAGAGGTCCCACACGTAGTACGGGATGCCGAGCACGTCGGCCGCGCGGCGCGCGTCCCCCGCGTCCTCGATCGAGCAGCACCCGCGCGAGCCGGTGCGGAACTGGTCGCGGTCGCGCGAGAGCGCCATGTGCACGCCGACCACCTCGTGCCCGGCCTCGACCGCGAGCGCCGCGGCGACGGCCGAGTCGACGCCGCCCGACATGGCGGCCAGGACCCTCACGCGGCGCCTCCCGTGCGGCTCGTGACGCGCGTGCGCGCCGGGCTCGACGCGAGGCCCGCGGCCCGGGCGCGCTCGACGGCTCGGGGCAGGGCGTCGAGGAGGCGCGCGACGTCGTCGCGCGTCGACGTCACGCCGAGCGAGAAGCGGAGGGCACCCCGCGCGTCCGCCTCGGGGACGCCCATGGCGAGCAGGACGTGCGACGGCTGCGGCACGCCGGCCTGGCACGCCGAGCCGGTCGAGGCCTGCACGCCCGCGGAGTCGAGCAGGTAGAGCAGGGAGTCGCCCTCGGCCCCGGGGAAGGTGAAGTGCGCGTTGCCGGGAAGCCGGACGACGTCGTCGTGCGCGCCGGGCTCGGGCCCGCTGAGGTCGGCGTCCGGGACGCGCTCGCGCACGCCCGCGACGAGCTCGTCGCGCAGCGCGGCGAGGTGCGCGGCCCGCTCGGCCCGGTGCGCGACCGCCTCGGTGACCGCGACGCCGAACGCGCGGATCGCGGGGGCGTCGAGCGTCCCCGAGCGCACGCCGCGCTCCTGGCCGCCGCCGTGCAGCACGGGCGTGAGCGGGGCGTCGCGCCGGGCGACGAGCGCGCCGACGCCGACCGGGCCGCCGAGCTTGTGCCCGGAGACGGTCATCGCGTCGAGGCCGCTCGCGGCGAAGTCGACCGGCACCTGCCCGACGGCCTGCACGGCGTCGGAGTGCACCGGGATGCCGTGCGGCCGCGCGAGCTGCACGACCTCCGGCACGGGCTGCAGCGTCCCCACCTCGTTGTTGGCCCACATGACGGAGATCAGGGCGATCTCGTCCGCGTGCTCCGTGATCTCGGTGCGCAGGGCGGCGAGGTCCACGCGCCCCTCGGCGTCCACGGGCAGCAGGACGATCTCGGCGCCCGCGTGCTCCGCCATCCAGAACGCGGGGTCGAGCACCGCGTGGTGCTCGACGGCGGACACGACGATGCGCCGCCGGCGCGGGTCGGTGGTGCGCCGGCCCCAGAACAGGCCCTTGACCGCGAGGTTGTCGGCCTCCGTGCCGCCCGCCGTGAAGACGACCTCGCTCGGTCGCGCGCCGAGCGCGGCGGCGACCGACTCGCGCGCCTCCTCGACCGTGCGCCGCGCGGCGCGCCCCGCGGCATGCAGCGACGACGGGTTGCCCGTGCGGGTCAGCTCGTCGACGAACGCGTCGCGCGCCGCCGGGGACAGCGGCGTCGTGGCGGCGTGGTCGAGGTACGCCGTCACGGGGACGGGGGTCGGCCCGCCGTGCGCGCCGGGGCGGGCGCCGGTCGCGGGGCCGGGAGCAAGGGTCACGGTCACCCAGTCTACGAACCGCAGGGCCGCGCTCGTGGTCCGAGGGGTGGGCGGCGCTGGACATCCCGGCGGAAAGCGCTAGGTTGTGGGACATCTACGCCCGGCCGTCGCCGGGCGCTCGCCCGGTCGCAGGACCGCCGTCGCGCGCCACACGTCGCCGCGGGACGGGAACGTGCCGCGGGCGGGACCGTCCAGCCACCGACAGGGGAAGTGGCCTCTCGATGCCCGACGACGTCGCGCCGCCCGCCGTCGAGGCCGCCGGGGACGTCCCGGTCGCCTCGGGCGGCCGGCGCCTGCTCTGGGCCGACCTGCCGCTCGCGCTGCGCGACGAGCTGGAGGCGGTCGCCGGGGGCAGGGTCGTGCACGAGCGCTCGGTCCCGGCCGGTTTCAGCCCGGGGCTCGCGTCCGTCCTCACGCTCGACGACGGCAGCCGCCTCTTCGTCAAGGCCGCACGGACCGCCGACGAGCCCGTGACCGCCGACCTGCACCGCGCCGAGGCGAAGGTCGCGACGCGGCTGCCCCGCGCGGTCCCGGCGCCGCGCTTCGCCTGGGGCCACGGCGACGGCGACTGGGTCGCGCTCGCGTACGAGGCGGTCGACGGGCGCTCGCCCGGCACGCCGTGGGACCCGCACGAGCTCGACCGCGTGCTCGCGGCGCTCGTCCGCGTCGCGTCCGTGCCCGGCGCCCGGGCGATGCGCCTGCCGCCGACCGGCCCCGACTTCGCCGACATGGCGACCGGCTGGCGGGCCCTGCGCGCGCACCCCGACCCCGGCCTCGCCACGCTCGTGCCCTGGGCCGCGGCGCACCTCGACGCGCTCGCGGAGGCCGAGCGCGGGGCGCTCGTCGCGTGCGAGGGCGAGTCCTTCGTGCACGGCGACCTGCGCGCCGACAACGTGCTGCTGACCCCGGAGAAGGTGTACCTCGTCGACTGGCCGTACGCGTCGCGCGGCGCCGCGTGGCTCGACCTCGCGATGCTCCTGCCGAGCGTCGTCATGCAGGGCGTCCGGGAGGTGTGCGAGCCCGTCACCGTGAGCGCCGACCCGGCGCGACGCGCACGCGGGGGCGCCTGGGCGGCTGCGACGTTCGCCGCGCACCCGCTCGGCCAGGACGTGCACCCCACGGACCTGCGCGCCGTCGTCGCGGGGATCGCCGGGTACTTTCTGCACTCCGCGCGGCAGCCCGCGATCCCGACCATCCCTCGCCTGCGACCGTTCCAGCGCGCCCAGGGCGTCGCGGCCGTCGCGTGGCTGGAGCAGCTCGGGCTCTGAGCGCGTGACGGCCCCGGCGCCGTCGTGGCGCCGGGGCCGTCGTGGCGTGGGGCCCGGGCGTCAGTCCTGCCAGACCTGCACGACCGCGGGCCGCGGCCCGGCGAAGGCTCCCGGCGGCACCGGGGCGCCCGGCGTGAGGTAGTCCGGGAAGTGCGACAGCTGCGCGTCGAACGTCCCGTCCTCGCCGGGGTGCTGCACCGCGACGTAGACCATGCGGTCCGCCGAGTCCACGACGGGCCCGCACGTCTCGGCGCCGCGCGGCACCGAGAGGAACTGCTCGACCCGCCCGCGCTCGCGGCCGTCGAGCGTGACCTTGAACAGGCCGTCGCACTTCTGGATCGTGCTCGGCTGGCCGTCGGTCGAGATCCACAGGTTGCCCTCGGCGTCGAACGCGAGGTTGTCCGGGCACGAGATCGGGGAGACCTTCTCCTTCGGGTAGCCCGAGAAGTAGGTGGAGGTGTTCGTCGCGGGGTCGCCCGCGACGAGCAGCAGGTTCCAGCGGAAGGTCAGCGACGCGGCGTCGTCGCGGTCCTCGACGATCTCCACGACGTGCCCGTCGCGGTTGGTGTTGCGCGGGTTCGGCTCGGTCGCGGCCTCGGCCGCCGCCGGCCCGCGCGCGGTGTTGTTGGTGCACGCGACGTAGACGCGACCCGTGACCGGGTTGGGCTCGACGTCCTCGGGGCGGTCCATCTTCGTCGCCCCGACCTTGTCGGCCGCGACGCGCGTGTAGACGAGCACCTCCTCGACGCTCATGCCCTCGACCTCGCTGCGCCCGTCGACGACGAGCGGGACCCACTCGCCCCGGCCGTCGAACGCGCCGTCGGACGGCACCGCGCCCGAGCCGTCGATCTCGGACGCCGGCGAGTCGCCGCGGAACCGCGCGACGTACAGCGAGCCCTCGGTGAGCAGCGTCTTGTTGTGGCGGCGCGCGCCCTCGCTGTTCCCCGGGCGCATCGTGCGCGACGAGACGAACTTGTACACGTAGTCGAAGCGCTCGTCGTCGCCCATGTACGCGACCGCGTTCCCCCGGCGCGAGAGGATCACGTTGGCGCCCTCGTGCTTGAACCGGCCGAGCGCGGTGTGCTTCACCGGCGGCTCGTCGGGCGCGTACGGGTCGATCTCGACGATCCAGCCGAACCGGTTCGGCTCGTTCTCGTACCCGGGGTTGCGGGCGTCGAACCGCGGGTCGTCGAGCTCCCACCCGTACCCGGTCGCGGCGTCGCGCAGGCCGTAGCGCGCGTCGTGACCCGTGCCCGACGTGCGGAAGTAGCCGTTGTAGTTCTCCTCGCCCGAGAGCACGGTGCCCCACGGGGTCGTGCCGCCCGCGCAGTTGTTGAGCGTGCCGAGCACGCGCGTGCCCGACGGGTCGGCGACCGTCCTGACGAGGTCCGACCCCGCGACGGGCCCGGTGAGGCGGAACTCGGTCGTCAGGTGCACGCGGCGGTTGTACCGGCTGTCGGCCACGTAGTCCCACGGCGTCCCGGTCCGACGACGGCGCACCTCGACGACGGACATGCCGTGCGCCGCGCGCTCGATCGCGCGGCGGGTCGGGGCGTCGTACGAGGCGTCGAACATGATCGCCGGGTTCGTGTACTCGTGGTTCGCGACGAGCAGCCCGCGCGTCCCCCGGCCCGGCCCCTTGCCCGCGCCACGGCCGCCGGCGAGGGCGTGCTGGCGCTCGAACGGCAGGATGTCGAGGTAGTCGTTGTTGTAGCCGAACTGCCGCGCCTGCTGCTCCGGGGTCTGGCGCGAGACGTCGAACGGCGCACCGCCGCGCAGGATCGGGTCGCCCCAGCGGATCACCGGGCGCCACCGGTAGCCCTCGGGGACGACGAGCGCGTCGCGCGTCGCGGGCTGGGGCGAGATCGCGCCGAAAGCGAGGCCCTTCTGCGGGCGGCCACCGCCGTGGCCGCCGTGCGCCACGACGCCCTGGGCGGCGGCGGGCGGCGCGGCGACGGTCTGCGCGCCGAGCACGACGGCCGCGGCTCCCACCGCGAGCCCGCCGAGCAGCGCGCGGCGCGACAGCGCGCCCGCGACCACGTCGCGGAACGTCTCGTTCGCGCTCTCGTTGGGGACCGGGTGCGAGCACGCGTCCGCGCACTTCAGCCGGCAGGTGACGGGGCTGCGCTTGCCGCGCGCGTGCGGCGCGACGGAGAGCAGGCGGCGATGCTCAGGGGCAGGCGTGATCGTCATCGGTCGTCTCCACGGGTCGGGGGGCCTCCCCGTCACCGGGGAGTCGGCCCGACGCTAGGAACGATCGATGACCGGCCGGCCACCGCCCGGAGGACACCGGGTGAACTCTCGGCGCCGGCCGGGTGCTCAGCCCTGCGACGCCCGGTGCTCGCGCAGCACCTCGGCCGCCTGCGGCAGCACGTCCGCGAGGTCGCCGACGACCGCGAAGTCCGAGATCTCGAACAGCGGGCACTCCGGGTCGTTGTTCACCGCGACGATCACCTGCGAGGCCTGCATGCCGCCGCGGTGGTGCGGAGCGCCCGAGATGCCCGCGCCGATGTACAGGCGCGGCGCCACGGTGACGCCCGTCTGCCCGACGAACTGGTCGTGCCAGCCCTCGTAGACGGCGTCGCGCGTCGCGCCCACGGCGGCGCCGAGCGCGTCGGCGAGCTCGACCACGGGGCCGAAGTCGCCGTTCGTGCCACGGCCCCCGGCCACGACGATCGCGGCCTCCCCGAGCGCGGGGCGCCCCGCGCCCGCGGACGCGTCGACCGTGCGGGACACGACGCGCGCCGCGGTCGCCGCCGGCGTCAGCTCGACGCGCAGCGCCTCGACCTCGGTCGCGACGGCGGCGTCCGCCGGCTGCGGCACGACCGAGTTCGCGCGGAGCGTCAGCACCGCCGGGTCGGTGAGGATCTCGCTGCGCACGTCCCACGAGCCCGCGAAGACGCGCTTGTCGGCCACGAGGTGGGTGCCGTCGTCGTGCAGCGCGGAGGCGTCGACGACGAGGCCGGCGCCCGTGAGGAACGCGAGGCGCGCCGCGGCCTCCTTGTTCGGGAACGACGACGCCAGCAGGACGGCGTCGGCGTGCGACGCGCGCGCGGCGGCGGCGAGGACCTCGGCGACGACGGGCGTCAGGTGCAGCGCGTCGCCGGTGACGACCTCCCCGCCCGACGACGGCTCGGCCTGGCGCACGAGCGCGACGCCGTGCGCGCCGAGCTGGGCGAGGACGCCGACGCTCGGCGCCTCGAGCGCGACGGCCTCCACGCGCCCGAGCGCGCGGCCGAGGGTGATCAGCTCCAGCACGGGCGTCCGCAGCTCGGTGGCCGCGGAGTCGAGGAGGACGAGGACGGTACGGGCCCCGGGGGTGCTCATGTGCGGACGCCTCTCAGACCAGGTCGTTGCGGATGAGGAACTCGGCGAGGGCGCGGCCGCCCTCGCCCTTGTCGACGACGATCTCGGCGTCGGGGCGCGGCGGCCGCGGCGACGCGTCGAGCACGCGCGTGCGGGCTCCGGCGTCGCCGACGAGCGCCGCGTCGACGCCGAGGTCGGCGAGGCTCCACGCCTCCACGGGGCGCGTGCGCGCCGCCATGATGAGCTTGAAGTTGGGCATGCGCGGGTCGTTCGCGTGGTCGGTGACCGACACGACGGCGGGCAGCGGCGCCTCGAGGACCTCCTCGACGCCGTCGAGCTCGCGCGTGACGCGCGCGGTGCGCGCGCCCGGCTCGCCCTCGACCTCGAGCTTCCCGGCCAGCGTGAGCTGCGGCAGGCCGAGCTCGGCCGACAGGAGCGCCGGGACGACGGAGCCCAGGCCGTCGAGCGCGGCCATGCCCGTGACGACGACGTCCACCGGGGCCTCGTCCGCGAGGCGGCGCACCGCGGCGGCGAGCACGCGCGCGGTGCCGAAGTAGTCGGAGCCCGCGATCGCGTCGTCGCTCACGCGCACGCCGCGGTCCGCGCCGAGCTGGAACGAGCGGCGCACGGCGCCGTCGGCGTCCGGCCCCGCGACGGTGAGCACGACCACCTCGCTGGTCTCGCGCTCCGCCTCCGGCAGCGCCTCCTTGAGGCGCAGCGCGGCCTCGACCGCGTTCTCGTCGAGCTCGTTGAGCGTGCCCTCGTCGGCCCGGCGCACCACGCGGCCGTCCTCGAAGCCCCGGTCGGCGTGGATGTCCGGGACGTACTTCACGGCGACGACGATCCGCATCGGCTGCTCTCCCTGTGCGCTGGGCGGTCGGCCGGAGAGGTACCCGGCCCGCTCCGCCGAAGCCTACCGGCGGGCGACCGGAGGAGCCGGTGACACCCGCCACAATGGACGGGTGCACGAGCCGTCGCCCGACCCGAGACCCGCCCCGCCGACCGCGCCCGGGAGCGTCGACCGGCACGCCCTCGTCCCGCCGCTCGGGGTGCGCCCCGCCGGGGACGGCGTCGACGTCGCCGTGCTCGCGTCGCACGCGACCGCCGTCGAGCTGTGCCTCGTGGACGTCGTCGACCCGGCGCTGCCCGCGCACGACCCGGCGCGCTACCGCGAGCGCCGGGTCCCGCTCGCCGGGCCGGCCTACGGCGTCTGGCACGCGCACGTCCCGGGCGTCCGCCCCGGCCAGCGCTACGGCTTCCGCGTCCACGGCCCGTGGGAGCCCGCGGCCGGGCTGCGCCACAACCCCGCGAAGCTGCTCGTCGACCCGTACGCGCGGGGCCTCGTCGGCGAGCTCGTCGACGACCCGGCGATCCGCGGCCAGGTCGGCGACGACCCGTACGGCCCGCCCGACCCGCGCGACTCGCTGCCGTTCGTCCCGCACGCCGTCGTGGTCGCCGAGCCGGCCGGGACGCTCGCTCCCCGCCCCCGCGTCCCGTGGCGCGACACGGTGGTCTACGAGGCGCACGTGCGCGGGCTCACGCAGCGCCTGGAGGCGCTGCCCGAGCACCTGCGCGGCACGTACGCGGGCGTCGCGCACCCGGTGGCGATCGAGCACCTGCGGAGCCTCGGCGTGACCACCGTCGAGCTGCTCCCCGTGCACGCGAACGTGCCGGAGCCGCACCTGCTCGCGAGCGGCCGCACGAACTACTGGGGCTACTCGACGCTCGGGTTCTTCGCGCCCCACGCCGCGTACGCGACGCGCGCCGCGCAGGACGCCGGGCCGGCCGCCGTGCTCGACGAGGTGCGCGGCATGGTGCACCTGCTGCACGAGGCGGGGATCGAGGTCCTGCTCGACGTCGTGCACAACCACACGTGCGAGGGCGGGGCTGACGGGTACCACCTGTCGTGGCGCGGCCTCGACAACGCCGGGTACTACCTGCACGACGGCGGCACGCCCGCGCGCCTCGCGGACGTCACCGGGACGGGCAACTCGCTCGACTTCCGCCGCCCCGCGGTCGTGCGGGCCGCGCTCGACTCGCTGCGGTACTGGGCCGAGGTCGTCGGGGTCGACGGCTTCCGGTTCGACCTCGCCGTGACGCTGGGCCGCGGCGCGACCGGGTTCGACCCGGACCACCCGTTCCTCGTCGCGCTCCAGACCGACCCGGTGCTGTGCGGGCTCAAGCTCGTCGCCGAGCCGTGGGACGTGGGCCCCGGGGGCTGGCGCACCGGCCAGTTCCCGCCGCCGCTCGCGGAGTGGAACGACCGGTTCCGCGACGCGGCCCGCCAGTTCTGGCTCGCGGACGCGCGCGAGGCGTCGCACGGGCGCCCGGGGCACGGCGTGCGCGACCTCGCGACGCGCCTCGCGGGGTCGGCCGACCTGTTCGGCCACTCGGACCCGCCGCTCGTGCGCGGGCCGGTCGCGTCGGTGAGCTACGTGACCGCGCACGACGGCTTCACGCTCGCCGACCTCGTGGCCTACGACCACAAGCACAACCTCGCGAACGGCGAGAACAACCGGGACGGCACGGACGACAACCGGTCCTGGAACCACGGGCTCGAGGGCCCGGTCACCCCGGACGCCACCGCGGGCGGCGTGCTCGACGGGCTCGGCGTCGAGATCGCCCCGCTGCGGCGCCGTTCGATCCGCAACCTCCTCGCGACGCTCGTGCTCGCCGCGGGCACCCCGATGATCACCGCGGGCGACGAGATGGGCCGCACCCAGCGCGGCAACAACAACGCCTACGTGCAGGACGACGAGACGTCCTGGGTGTCGTGGGACCTGTCCCCGTGGCGCAAGGACCTGCTCGCCACCGCGCGCCACCTCCTCGCGCTGCGGCGCGAGCACGCCGCGCTGCGCCCCGACGCGTTCTTCACCGGCCGCCCGCGCCCGGCGGAGCCGGACGGCCCCGGCGGCGCGGCGTCCGGTGCGGGGGCTGGTGCGGCAGCCGGCACGGGGACCGGTGGGGAAGGCGGCACCGAGGCGGGTGCGGCAGCCGGCACGGCGGCCGGTGGAGAGGGCGGCACCGGGGCGGGCACGGCGGCCGGCAGCGGCCAGGGCCCCCTCCCGACGGCGGTGCCCGACCTGGCGTGGTTCGACGCCGACGGCGGACCGCTGGACCACGGGGCGTGGCACGACCCGGGCGTCCGGACGCTCCAGATGCTGCGGACCGCCCCGGAGCCGGGCGACGCCGACGTGCTCGTCGTGCTCACCGGGGCGCTCGACCCGGTCGACGTGACGCTCCCGGGTCTGCGGGCCGCCGCGGGCGGCGAGCCCGAGCGCTGGGAGCTCGTGTGGGACTCCGACTGGGAGCACCCGGACGACCCGGACCGCTCCCCGGGCGAGAGCGCCGCCCGCCCGGGCGACGTCGTCGGGCTCGAGGCGCTGAGCCTGCGCGTGTACGTGTCCCCCACCCCGCAGAGGGAGAGCCCAGGTCTCCCGAGGTAGAGCCGTGGTCTCGCGAGGTAGAGCCGTGGTCGCCCCTGCCCGCCGAGGTCTGGACACGTGCTCTACTCTTCCCGCATGAGTGACAGCGCGGTCGACTCCTCCCCCACCTCTCCCACGATCGAGGACCCCGAGGTCGTCGTCGTGGGGGCCGGGCTCTCCGGTCTCGTCGCGGCGACCGAGCTCACGGCCGCGGGTCGCCGGGTGGTCCTGCTCGACCAGGAACCGGCGGCGAGCCTGGGCGGCCAGGCGTGGTGGTCGTTCGGCGGGCTCTTCCTCGTCGGCTCTCCCGAGCAGCGGCGCATGGGCGTTACGGACTCCGCCGAGCTCGCGTTCGACGACTGGCTCGGGTCCGCGCAGTTCGCGCCCGGCGCGGACCGCGGCGAGGGGCCCGACCGCCACGGCTACGCGTGGGCGCAGGGCTTCGTCGACTTCGCCGCCGGGGAGATGCGCGGCTGGCTGCACGACAAGGGCGTGCGGTGGTTCCCGCTCGTGCAGTGGGCGGAGCGCGGCGGGTACCCGGTGCGCTCGGGCGCCGACGGGTCCGCCGCCGGCGCGCACGGCAACTCCGTGCCCCGCTTCCACGTCACGTGGGGCACCGGCCCCGGCATCCTCGAGCCGTTCGTCCGCGCCGCCCTGGACGCGCGCGCCGCGGGCCTGCTCGACGTCCGGTTCCGGCACCGGGTCACGTCGCTCGTCGTGACCGACGGCGCGGTGACGGGCGTGCGCGCGCAGGTGCTCGCGCCGTCGGACGCCGGGCGCGGGGTGCCGTCCTCGCGCGACGTCGTCGGGGAGGTCGAGATCGCGGCGAGCGCCGTCGTCGTGACCTCGGGCGGCATCGGCGCGAACCACGAGCTCGTGCGCTCGCGCTGGCCGCAGACGGCGGGCCGGCTCCCCGCACGCATGCTCTCCGGAGTGCCCGACTCGACCGACGGGCTCATGATCGGCGTCGCCGCCGACGCGGGCGCGGCCCTCGTGCACGAGGACCGCATGTGGCACTACCCGGAGGGGATCGCGAACCACTCGCCGGTCTGGACGGACCACGGGATCCGCATCCTGCCGGGACCGAGCTCGCTGTGGCTCGACGCCGACGGCAACCGGCTGCCCGCCCCGCTGTTCCCCGGCTTCGACGCCCTCGGCGCGCTCCAGCACGTCACCGAGCGCGGCGACGACCACTCCTGGTTCGTGCTCAACAAGGCGATCATGGAGTCGGAGTTCGCGCTGTCCGGCTCGGAGCAGAACCCCGACCTCACGGGCAAGGACGTGCGGCTCCTCGCCCAGCGGGTGCTGCCCGGCGCCGTCGGACCGGTCGCACGGTTCGCCGAGCAGTCGCCGGAGTTCGTATGGGCCGACACCCCCGAGGAGCTCGCCGCCCGGATGAACGCGCTCGTCGAGGCCACGCCGGGCTCGCGCGGGCACGTCGACCCGGCGGCCCTGGCGCGCGTCGTCCGCCTGCGCGACGAGCAGGTCCGCACGGGGCTGGGCAAGGACCCGCAGGTCGTCGCGACGGCGATGGCGCGCCGCTACCGCGTCGACCGCCTCATCCGCGTGTCGCCGCCACGGCCCCTGACGACGCCGAAGGACGGGCCGCTGCTCGCCGTCCGCCTCTCCGTGCTGACGCGCAAGACGCTCGGCGGCCTGTGGACGGACACCTCCGCGCGGGTGCTGCGCGCGGACGGGTCCGTGCTGCCCGGGCTCTGGGCCGCGGGCGAGGCGGCCGGGTTCGGCGGGGGCGGCGTGCACGGCCACCGCGCGCTCGAGGGGACGTTCCTCGGCGGGTGCCTCTACTCCGGCCGTGTCGCGGGCCGCGCGGTCGCCGCCGACCTGGGCTGACCCGGGTAGGGTCGGCGACCATGACCGTGCCCGACGACGCGTCCCCGGCCCCCGCGCCCGGCGCCCCCGCGGCGGTCGACCACCTCGACACCGCCGCGTGCGAGCGCCTGTTCCGCCGCAACGGTCTGCCGCTGCTCGTCGAGGGGCACTCGCTCGACCGCGACGTGTTCGGGCGGTCGGCGCCGTTCCTGCTCGTCGTGCTGCTCGCCGAGCTCTCCGGGGCGGTGCGCTCGGGCTGGCCCGCGTGGGCGAACGCGCTCGCGCTCCTCGGCGCAGCGGCCCTCGTCGCGGGCGCGTACGCAGGGCTCAACGTGGTACGCGGCCGGCCGTGGTCCACGCTCCCCCAGTCCGTCGGCGTCCCCGAGCTCGCGTTCTTCGTGCTCGTGCCCGCCCTCCTGCCGGTCGTGTTCGGCGGGCAGTGGGGCGACGCCCTGCTCACCGTCGTCGGCAACCTCGTGCTGCTCGGGGTCGTGCGGGTCGTCGTCGGGTACGGCGTGCTGTCGTCCCTGTGGTGGGGGCTCGCGCGCGTCACCGACGAGCTCGGCGCCGCCCTGCTGCGGCTCGTGCGCCTGCTGCCGCTGCTGCTCGTGTTCTCCCTCGTGCTGTTCTACAACGCCGAGGTGTGGCAGGTGTTCGACCGCACGCACGGCGTCGCCGACCTCGTGCTCGGCGCGTTCTTCGCGCTGCTCGTCGTACTGTTCGTCGGGCTGCGCTCGCCGGCCGAGGCCCGCGAGGCGCTCGCGGAGACCGTCGCCCGCCACCCCGGGCACGAGCGTGCGGCGCGCTTCAGCCGCGGCCAGACGGCGAACCTCGCGACGATGATCGCGACGAGCCAGCTCCTCCAGGTCCTCGTCGTGAGCCTCGGCATGGGCGTGTTCTTCATGGCGCTCGGGACGCTCACGGTGACCCCCGAGGTCATGGCGCTGTGGGACGTCGACGGCGGCACCTGGCAGCGCACGCTCTCGCTCGTCGGCGGGGGTGGCGTCGGCGGCGCGGACCTCGTCGTGACGCAGACGCTGCTGCGCGTCTCCGTCGCGATCGCGACCTTCACCGGCCTCTACTACGCGATCTCCGTGCAGGTCGACGCCGTGTACCGCGAGGAGTTCGTGGACGGCATCGAGACCCAGCTCGCCGACGTGCTGCGCGCGCGCTCGCGCTACCTCGACCTCCTCGCCCCACCCCCGTCCGCGAGATAGAGGCTGTGGGCTCGAGGTAGAGCTCTGTGCGTTCTACCTCGCGACCGGTGCCTCTATCTCGCGGCGCGTCGCGCGAGCGCGGCCCGGATCCGGCCGAGGAGGAGGTCGGGATCGGAGAGGTCGTCCCACGTCACCCGCAGGACGAGCCAGCCGGCTTCCACCAGCGCGTCGTGCCGAGCCTTCTCCGCGAGCAGACGGCCCCGCGGGTCGCCGTACTCGCCGCCGGAGTACTTGACGGCTCCGTCGAACTCCACCGCCACACGGAACGTCGTCCACGCGAGGTCCAGCCGGTACGTGCCGCGCCAGGTGGTCGCCGTGTGGTTCGGCTCGGGGTGCGGGAGACCTCCGTCGACCACCAGCCAGCGGACCACGCTCTCGCCCGGCGACTCCGACCGGGCGTCTGCCTCGGCGAGCAGCCGACGCGCACGCCGGACGCCGCGCCCACCGGCAGCCGCCTCCAGGACCTCCTCGACCCTCCGTACGTCGGCCCCCGCACGGAACCCGGAGTCCGCCACCACGATGCCTGACGTCGCGCTCAGGGAGCGGGCGCAGTCGACGATCGTGCGCTCCAGCGAGGTGACCGGCAGGCCGCCGAGCTCGGCGCGATCTCTCTCGGGCAGTGCCGTCCAGTGCCTGCGGAACCCGGGGTCGGACCGGCGCACGGACGGGTTGCCCAGCTGCGTCACGTGGACCTCGTCCGCGAGGCGCCAGGTCCACAGGCCGTGCAGCACGGCCGCGGTCGAGTGGCTGAACCAGTAGTCGGTCGTCAACCGTCCCGCGAGGGCGACCGCACGCGCGACGACGGCCTCCCGCCGCCGCTGCGCCGGTGGGGCAGCGGGCGGAGGCGGGGCGACGTAGTCACCCTGACGCACCCGGACGAGCGTGCCGCTGCGGACGGCGGCGGCGATCTCCGCGCGCCGCTCCACCGAGAACCGCACGACCGGCGGCAGCGTCGCCGGGGCACGCGCGTCGTCCGCTCGTCCCGGTGCGTGCCCCGCGCTCCGGGGACGGCTCACCGTCCGACGTGCGTGCTCGACCTCGCGTCCGTCCGCGCTCATGGGCTCAGACTGGCCGAGCGCGGTGGGGTCGGCCAGGGGCGACGGCGGATCTGTGGACGACCGTCAACCGTCCGCCTCGCGCCCTTCACCCATCGCGATTCCGCGAGATAGAGCCTCCGGTCGCGAGGTAGAACCTCCAGGGTTCTACCTCGCGACCGGAGGCTCTACCTCGGCGGGGGTGTCAGGCGTTGGTGACGAGGCCCAGCTCGGCGACGCTCGGGAGGCCGTCGTGGGTCGGGACGACGCGGACGGTGTAGCCGAACGGTCCGGACGCGTCGAGCACGACCTCGCCCGCGAACGCGTAGCGGCCGGCCTCGTACGTCTCGGCGAGCGCGAGCGGCTCGGCCGTGAACTCCTCGATGACGTCGGCCTCGCTGACGCGACCGTGCACGACCTGCACCTGGACGTCCTCGGGGCGCAGGTCGCCGAGCGACACGTACGCCCGGACCGTGAGGCGGTCGCCGACCTGCGGCACCTCGCCGATGCCGGCCGAGTCGACGTGGTCGACGCGCACGCGCGACCAGCCGTCGCGCACGGCGTGCTTCCACTGCGCGAGCTCCCGGGCGGGCGCGAGCCCGTCGGCGGCCAGCGCGCGCCCGGCCGCGGCGGCCGGGGCGTACAGGCGCGTGACGTACTCGCCGACCATGCGCGTCGCCTGGACCTTGGGGCCGAGCGTCGCGAGCGTGTGCCGCACCATCTCGAGCCACCGGCCGGGCACGCCGTCGGCGTCGCGGTCGTAGAACCGGGGCGCGACCTGCTGCTCGACGAGGTCGTAGAGCGCGGCGGCCTCGAGGTCGTCGCGACGGTCCGCGTCCTCGACGCCGTCGGCGGTCGGGATGGCCCAGCCGTTCTCGCCGTCGTACCACTCGTCCCACCACCCGTCGAGGATCGACAGGTTGAGGCCACCGTTGAGGGCCGACTTCATGCCCGACGTCCCGGACGCCTCGAGCGGGCGCAGCGGGTTGTTGAGCCAGACGTCGCAGCCCGGGTAGAGCGACTGCGCCATGGCGATGTCGTAGTTGGGCAGGAAGACGATGCGGTGCCGCACCTCGGGGTCGTCCGTGAAGCGCACGAGCTGCTGGATGAGCCGCTTGCCCTGGTCGTCGGCGGGGTGCGACTTGCCCGCCACGACGAGCTGGACCGGGCGCTCGGGGTGCAGCAGCAGCGCCTTGAGCCGCCCCGGGTCGCGGAGCATGAGCGTGAGCCGCTTGTACGTGGGGACGCGGCGCGCGAACCCGATGGTGAGGACGTCGGGCGAGAGGACGTCGTCGACCCAGCCGAGCTCCGCCGGGGTCGCGCCGCGCTCGCGCCAGGACTTGCGCACGCGGCGGCGCGCCTCGTCGACGAGCCGGCCGCGCATCTCGCGGCGGATCGCCCAGAGCTCGCCGTCGCCGACGGCGCCCTCCCCGTCGCCGCGCAGCCAGCGCGACGACGCGTGCTCGGCCGTGAGCTCGTCGAGCCCGAGCCGCTCGGCCTCGAGGGCCGCGAGCGCCGGGTCGACCCACGTGGGCGAGTGGACGCCGTTCGTCACCGAGGTGATCGGGACCTCGCGGGCGTCGAAGCCCGGCCACAGGCCCTCGAACATGCCGCGCGACACCTCGCCGTGCAGGAGGGAGACGCCGTTCGCCCGCCCGCCGAGGCGCAGGCCCATGACGGCCATGTTGAACACGGTCGGGTCGCCGCCGTCGTAGTCCTCGGCCCCGAGGGCGAGGACGCGCTCGACGGGCAGGCCGTCGACCGCCATGTCGCCGCCGAAGTACTGCGTGACGAGGTCGCGGCCGAACCGGTCGATGCCGGCGGGCACGGGCGTGTGCGTCGTGAAGACCGTCGCGGCGCGGACGGCCTCGAGCGCCGCGTCGAACGTGAGGCCCTGCTCGACGAGCTCGCGGATGCGCTCGACGCCGAGGAACCCCGCGTGGCCCTCGTTGGTGTGGTAGACCTCGGGCTCCGGCGCGCCGGTGAGGCGCGACCACAGGCGCAGCGCGCGCACGCCGCCCACGCCGAGCAGCAGCTCCTGCTGGAGGCGGTGCTCGCCGCCGCCGCCGTAGAGGCGGTCGGTCACCTTGCGCGCGGCCTCGTCGTTGCCGGGCACGTTCGAGTCGAGCAGGAGCAGCGGCACGCGGCCGACGGCCGCGACCCACACGTGCGCGTGGAGCGTGCGACCCCCGGGCAGGGCGAGCGAGACGCGCGCGGGCGTGCCGTCGTCGTCGCGCAGGAGGGTGAGCGGCAGGCCGTCCGGGTCGAGGAGCGGGTACGTCTCGACCTGCCAGCCGTCGCGCGTGAGCGACTGCTTGAAGTAGCCGGCGCCGTAGAGGAGCCCGACGCCGACGATCGGCACGCCGAGGTCGCTCGCGCTCTTCAGGTGGTCGCCCGCGAGGATGCCGAGGCCGCCGGAGTACTGGGGCAGCACCGACGTGATGCCGAACTCGGGCGAGAAGTACGCGATCGCGGCCGGCAGGGAGCCACCGCTCTTCGACGCCTCCGCGGCACGCTGCTGGTACCACAGCGCGTCGTCGAGGTAGTGGCGCAGGTCGGCCGCCGCGGCCCGCACGCGCTCGACGAACGCGCCGTCGGTGGCGAGCTCCGCGAGGCGCTCGGGACCGAGCGCACCGAGCAGCGCGACGGGGTCGCCGTGGACCGCCGCCCACGTCTCGGGGTCGATACCGGCGAACAGGTCGCGCGTGGGCGCGTGCCAGGACCAGCGCAGGTTGTGCGCGAGCTCGTCCAGGTCGCGCAGCTCGGCGGGCAGCAGGGTGCGGACGGTGAACCGTCGGATGGCTCTCACGGGGACGAGACTACGCAGCCTGGCGCCGGTGCACACCCCCGCGCCGCAACCTGCGTGTAACGCTTGCATGAAATTTCACCCGGGTATCGTGCGCGACCCGTGCGCGACGCGCCGACCCCTCCCCCAGGTGCCTGGCCCCCGTGCCCCTCGATACGTTGTGCGTGTGACGTCGACCCCTCCGGCCCTCGCGCCGCACCGCCCCCGCGCCACCGGTGCCCCTCGCCCCCGAGGCGGCGCCCCCGCCCCCGCCCCCGCCGCACCCGTCGGACGCATCCCCGTGCTCGAGGTGTCGCCCGTCGTCGAGGGCGGCCGGTGGCCCGCCAAGGCCGTCGTCGGCGAGATGGTGCCGATCGAGGCGACCGTCTTCCGGGAGGGCCACGACGCCGTCGCCGCGACCGCCGTCCTCGTCGCGCCCGACGGCACCGAGCGCACGGCACCCATGGTCGACGTCGCCCCCGGGCTCGACCGGTTCCGCGCCACGCTCCACCCGGACGCGGTCGGCGACTGGTCGCTGCGCATCGAGGCGTGGAGCGACCCGTACGGCACGTGGGCGCACGACGCGACGGTCAAGGTCGCGGCGGGCGTCGACGTCGAGCTCATGCTCGCCGAGGGCGTGCGGCTCTTCGAGCGCGTCCTCGCCGACGCCGTCCCCCTCCCCGGGCGCGACGGCACGCCCGGCCGCCGGACCCCCGCGGACGAGCGCACGCTCGCCGACGCGCTCGCCGCGCTCGCCGACGCGACCCGCCCCGCCGAGGCCCGGCTCGTCGCCGCGACGTCGCCCGAGGTGCGCGACGTCCTGGAGCGCGCCCCGCTGCGCGACCACGTCACGGCGTCGGCCACGTACCCGCTGCGCGTCGAGCGCCCGCTCGCGCTCGCGGGCGCGTGGTACGAGATGTTCCCGCGCTCCGAGGGCGCCCGACGGCTCAAGGACGGGCGCTGGCGCTCGGGCACGTTCACCGCGGCCGCGCGCCGTCTGCCCGCGATCGCGGAGATGGGCTTCGACGTCGTCTACCTGACCCCCGTCCACCCCATCGGCACGACGCACCGCAAGGGCCGCAACAACTCCCTCACCGCGCTCCCCGGCGACCCGGGCAGCCCGTACGCCATCGGCTCGAAGGACGGCGGCCACGACGCGATCCACCCCGAGCTCGGCAGCGAGCGCACGTTCCGCGCGTTCGTCAAGGAGGCCCGGCGGCACGGGCTGGAGGTCGCGATCGACCTCGCGCTGCAGTGCTCGCCCGACCACCCGTGGGTCACCGAGCACCCCGAGTGGTTCACGACGCGCGCCGACGGCTCCATCGCCTACGCCGAGAACCCGCCGAAGAAGTACCAGGACATCTACCCGCTCAACTTCGACAACGACCCCGAGGGCATCTACGCCGAGGTGCTGCGCGTCGTGCGCGTGTGGATCGACCGCGGCGTCACCGCGTTCCGCGTCGACAACCCGCACACCAAGCCGCTGGACTTCTGGGAGTGGCTGCTCGCCGAGGTGCGCGCGACGAACCCCGAGGTCGTGTTCCTCTCCGAGGCGTTCACCAAGCCCGCGATGATGCACACCCTCGCGCGCATCGGGTTCCACCAGTCGTACACGTACTTCACGTGGCGCAACACGCGCGACGAGCTCGCGGAGTACCTCACCGAGGTCTCGGGCGAGGCCGGCGCCTACATGCGCCCGAGCTTCTGGCCCACGACCCACGACATCCTCCCGCCGTACCTCCAGCACGGCGGCGTGGCGGGCTTCGCCGTGCGCGCGGTGCTCGCCGCCCTCGGCGCCCCCACCTGGGGGATCTACTCCGGGTACGAGCTCGTCGAGAACGTGCCGCGCCCGGGCGTCGAGGAGCAGATCGACAACGAGAAGTACGAGTACAAGCCGCGCGACTGGGCGCTCGCCGACGAGATCGGCATCTCGACGCTGCTGGCGCGGCTCAACGAGATCCGCCGGGACCACCCCGCGCTGCGCCAGCTCCGCAACCTCACGGTGCACCCGACGACGAACGACCAGGTGCTCGCGTTCTCGCGCCACCTGCCGGCCGAGCACTCGCCGACCGGCGAGGCGGACACGGTCGTGGTCGTGGTGAACCTCGACCCCCACTCCCCGCAGGAGTCGAACGTGCACCTGGACCTCGCGGCCCTCGGCCTCCCCCCGCTCGCGGACGGCCAGGACCCCTGGGCGCCGTCGTTCGTCGCGCACGACGAGCTGACCGGCGAGAGCTACGGCTGGGGGCAGGACGTGTACGTGCGGCTCGAGCCGCTGCGCCAGGTCGCGCACGTCATCCACGTGAGGGCCTCGTGACGCTCCCCCGGGACGCGGCCCCGGTCCCCGTGCGGGGACCCGCCGCCGGTCCCGCTCCCGTGCCCCCGCTCACCGCGCCCGTGCCCGTCGCGGCCCTCCCGCCGCGCCGCCAGCCGGCGCCGCCCGTCGAGACGCGCCCCGGGCTGTCCGACGACCCGGACTGGTACCGCACCGCGGTGTTCTACGAGGTGATCGTCCGCGCGTTCTCCGACTCCGACGGCAGCGGGACGGGCGACCTGCGCGGGCTCATCG
The DNA here is from genome assembly GCF_049538415.1 of Cellulosimicrobium sp. AB352. NCBI lineage: Bacteria > Bacillati > Actinomycetota > Actinomycetes > Micrococcales > Promicromonosporaceae > Cellulosimicrobium > Cellulosimicrobium sp. AB352. The sequence continues at coordinate 59,723 of NZ_JBMVFX010000026.1, forward strand.
ACCGCCTCGACTACCTCCAGTGGCTCGGCATCGACGCGCTGTGGCTGCCGCCGTTCTACCCGTCGCCCCTGCGCGACGGCGGCTACGACGTGTCCGACTACACCGCGATCGCGCCGCAGTACGGCTCGACGTCGGACTTCGCCGAGCTCGTGAGCGAGGCGCACGCGCGCGGGATGCGCGTCGTCATCGACCTCGTCATGAACCACACGAGCGACCAGCACCCGTGGTTCCAGGCGTCGCGCGCCGACCCGGAGGGCCCGTACGGCGACTTCTACGTGTGGAGCGACGACGACACGCGCTACCAGGACGCGCGCATCATCTTCGTCGACACGGAGACGTCCAACTGGACGTTCGACCCGGTGCGGCGCCAGTTCTTCTGGCACCGCTTCTTCTCCCACCAGCCCGACCTCAACTTCGAGAACCCGCGCGTCGCCGACGCGATGCTCGACGTCGCGCGGTTCTGGCTGCAGATGGGGGTCGACGGGTTCCGCCTCGACGCGGTGCCGTACCTCTACGAGGCCGAGGGCACCAACTGCGAGAACCTGCCGCAGACGCACGAGTTCCTGCGCCGGGTGCGGCGCATGGTGGACACCGAGTTCCCGGGTCGCATCCTCCTCGCCGAGGCGAACCAGTGGCCGCGCGACGTCGTGGACTACTTCGGCACCGAGGAGGAGCCGGAGTGCCACATGTGCTTCCACTTCCCCGTCATGCCGCGCATCTTCTACGCGATCCGCGACCAGCGCGCGAACCAGGTCCTGGAGATCCTCGCCGACACGCCCGACATCCCCGCGGGCGCGCAGTGGAGCACGTTCCTGCGCAACCACGACGAGCTCACGCTCGAGATGGTCTCGACGGAGGAGCGCGCGTCGATGTACGGGTGGTACGCGCCCGACCCGCGCATGCGCGCCAACGTCGGGATCCGCCGTCGGCTGGCGCCCCTGCTCGACAACTCGCGCAAGGAGGTCGAGCTCGCGCACGCGCTCCTGCTCTCGCTCCCGGGCAGCCCGTGCCTGTACTACGGCGACGAGATCGGCATGGGCGACAACATCTGGCTGCCCGACCGCGACGCCGTGCGCACCCCCATGCAGTGGACGCCCGACCGCAACGCCGGGTTCTCCACCGCGGACCCGGGCAAGGTGTACCTGCCGCTCGTGCAGTCGCTCGTGCACCACTACGGCTACGTCAACGTCGAGGCGCAGCTCGAGCAGTCGACGTCGCTGCTGCACTGGGTGCACGGCATGCTCAAGGTGCGGCGCCGCCACAAGGCGTTCGGCACGGGCGACTTCGTGGCGCTCGAGTGCGACAACGAGTCGATCCTCGCGTTCCTGCGGCGCACGCCCACGGAGACGATCCTGTGCGTGGCGAACCTCTCGGCGACCGCCCGGTCCGCGGCGGTGCACCTGCCGGGGCACGCGGGCGCGACGCTCACCGACGTGTTCGGCGGCGCGCACTTCCCGGCGGTCGGGGACGACGGGCGCGTCGTCATGACGTGGGGCTCGCGCGACTTCTACTGGCTCGTCGTCGGAGGCCTCGAGGGCACGACCCCCTGACGCCCGGCGAGATCGGGCGCGTCGTGGTCGGATGGAGGCTGCCGCCGTCGTGACCCGACGGCGGGGCCCCCGGGGCACCCCCGGGGCACGACCTGCCGACGACCCGACGACCCAGCCACAGGGAGGCGCGCATGACGCTCCGACGGACGGACCTTCCCTCCTCGGAGCTCATGACGCTCCTCGACGCGTGGCTGCCGGAGCGCCGGTGGTACCCCGTCAAGGGCGTCGCGGTGCGGCACGTGCCGTGGCTGTCGTTCGCGCTCGACGTCCCGGCGACGGCCGGTCAGGACCCGGCGCGGGCCCCGCGCGTCGTCCTCCACCTGCTGCGGCTGCTCGGGGACGGCGTCGACCTCGTCGTGCAGGTGCCGCTCGTCCTCGAGCCGGTCGACGCGGCGCCCGCGGCCCCGGGCGACGTGCGCACCCCGGGCGGCGCGACCCCGTCCGCCGGTCCGGGGCGCGCGCCCGCCACGCCGCTCGGGACGGTGCACGACGCCGGGGGCGGCGCGACCGCCGGGACGGCCTGGCTCGTGCACGACGGCGCCGCGCACCCCGCGTGCTGGGCGGCGCTCCTGGCCGTCGCCCACTGGGAGACGACCCCCGCGGCCGGGGGCGCGGGCACCGACCCGCTCGACCTCGCGGGCGGACGCGCTCTGAGCGTCGAGCAGTCGAACAGCTCGGTGCTGCTGCCCGGCGTCGCCGGCGGCACGATGCTCAAGGTCCTGCGGGCCATCGCGATCGGCCCGAACCCGGACGTGACGATCCCGCGCGCGCTCGCCGCCCAGGGGTGGGCGGGCGTGCCGCGACCGCTCGCCTGGCTCGAGGTGGGCTGGGACGCGACCGACGACCCGGCCGCTCCCGGGCACGCGCCCGACCCGGCGTCGCCCCGGTCGGCGCACCTCGCGATCCTCAGCGAGTTCGTCGACGGCGCGCGCGACGGCTTCGACCTGGCGTGCGCCTACGCCGGGCAGGGTTCCTCGTTCGCCGACCTCGCCGCCGACCTCGGCCGGGTCCTCGCCGACCTCCACGCCGCGCTCCGGCGCGCGTTCGACGCGGGCTCCCCCGTCGACGCGCGCTGGCTCGTCGCCGACCTGCGGCGCCGTTCGGACGAGGCCGTCGCGTCGTCGAGCGCGCTCGGCCGGCGCGCGACCGAGATCGCCGCGTTCTGGGACCGCACGGCAGTACGGCTCGCGTCCGTCACGCGCGTCCCCGACGCCCTCCCGCGGCTCCAGACCGTCCACGGCGACCTGCACCTCGGGCAGGTGCTGCACGCCCGCCGGTTCGGCTGGAAGGTGCTCGACTTCGAGGGCGAGCCGCTGCGGCCGGTCGCGGAGCGCACCCGCCCCGACCTCGCCCTGCGCGACGTCGCCGGGATCGTGCGCTCGTTCGACTACGCGGCCGCCGTGGGGCGCGCCCCCGACGCCGCGTGGGCCGTCCAGGCGCGCGCCGCGTTCCTCGACGCGTACGAGCGCGCGGACACCGCGGGCGTCGACCACGCGACGTCGGAGGCGCTCGTCCGGGCGCTCACGCTCGACAAGGCGCTCTACGAGGTGGTCTACGAGTCGCGCAACCGTCCCGACTGGGAGCCCATCCCCCTCGCCGCCGTGGACCGCCTCCTCGCCGGGAACACCTGACCCGTCCGCGAGGAAGGCACGGCGCCGCGAGGTCGGCGACAGGTAGGGCACGGTGGAGGCGCGGCCGTGACCACGCCTCCACCTCGCCGCCCCGGTTCCTAGCTCGCCGAGCAGTCGACGACCGGTGCCAGCACCGGAGCGTCACCACGGCCGGAGAATCCGTACGTGATGGTCCCGCCGGCCGGCACGCGCGCGTTCCACGACTCGGCGGTAACCGTCGCGGTCCCAGCGTCCACGGAGAGCGCACCGTGCCAGGTCTGCACGAGCTCGCTGCCCGCGGGCACGCGCCACGAGGTGGACCACGTCGAGACGGGCTCGCCGTCGAACTCCACCTGCACCTGGCCCTGGTACCCACCCGGCCACCGGTACTGGATCTCCAGCTCGGCCGAGCATCCGTCCGCGCGGCTCGCGAAGACCGAGGCCTCGTGCGACGTCTCGGCGATGCCGTCCCGGCCGGAGATCAGACGCTCGCCCCAAGGGGACCGAGAGACCGGGTCGAAGCCCTGGACGAGGTCCAGGTCCTCCACGCCGCCGCTGTTACCGCTCCAGGACCACCCGAACCACCCGAGGCCGAGGCGCCGCGTCTCCGCGAGGATGGTGTCCTCGTCGACGTCGTTGCCGTAGTGCGCCGGGCCGAACTCGCCGACGATCAGCGGCAGTCCCGCGTCGACGAAGTGCTCCAGGTAGTCCGTGACCACCGCGCCGTCGCCGTACACCTCGTACATGTGGACGGAGAACACGACGTTCGCGTCGGGGTCGGCGTCAAAGACCTGCTGCGCCTGGGAGTACATCGTCCGCGACCAGTCCTGGCCCCAGTTCGGGGCGTCGACGACGATCGTGTGCCCGTACCCGATGTCGCGCAGTCGCTGGACCGCGGCCGAGGTCTGCGCCGCCCACTCGTCCGCGATCGGACCGTTGCCGATCGGCTCGTTGCCGATGTTGACGAGGATCCTGTCCTCCGTCCCGGCGAGAGTCGGGTACAGGTCCTCCCAGTAGTCGACCGCGCGGTCGAGCGACACCGCCGCAGGCGCGTACTCGTCCCCGTAGCCCGTCGTGTCGTGCACCTCGAGGGCGCACACCAACCGGTTCACGTCGCACTCGCGGACGACGCGCGCGACGTCCGCGGGGTCGTTGCGGGTCCACTGGTCCCCGCTCGACAGGACGACGCGCACCGCGTTGGCACCTGTGCCCTTGATGTCCTCGAACGACTGGAACTCGTGGGTGTACCAGGTGTGGGCGTGGTTGATCCCGCGGAGGACGAGGTCGCTCCCGTCCGCCTCGACGAGCCGACCGTCGACGACGTGCAGACCATCTGTGGTCGCTTCGTCGGCGGCTGCCGGAGCGGCCAGCGCGAGCGCTCCCGGCCCGGCGAGGGCGAGCGCAGCGACGTACGCCGCGACCGACGTCGCACGGGTACGGACCTGGAGCTGTCGTGTGCTGTTGTTACTCATCGAACTCCTTCGTTCTGCGCTCACGCACGAGCGCGCTCGCAATCCGACATCGGATGGACCCTAGGATGAACCGCTTCATGCGCGTGACACGCTGCGGCGGACCGTTCAGCGGTCGGCGGACGAGCCGCGCACGACGCACGACGCGCTGTTCTCCCAGCCCCACCCGTCCCCCTCCGGGTCCGACGATGCGCTCGCGCAGTACGGGTACCCGTTGGGCGCCGTGCTCCCGCTCCCGGAGCCTCCACCGGAACCCGTGTCCGCGGAGGAGCCGCGCACGACGCACGAGGTGTTGCTCTCCCAGCCCCATCCGTCTCTGTCGGGGTCCGACGACGCGCTCGCGCAGTACGGGTACCCGTTGGGGGCCGTGCCGACTCCGCCGTCGCCACCGCCCCCGTACACGGAGGCCACGGGCGCGTTGCGGGCCTTGAGCCCGTCGGCGCCGTTGATGAACCGCTGGCCCCACGGGGTGAGCGAGCTCGCGGAGAACCCGTTCACCATGTCCAGGTACTCGACGCCGCTCCCGTTGCCGGACCACGACCAGCCGAGCATCCCGATCCCCTGGGACCGCGTGTAGCTCATGATCGTGGCCTCGTCCGGGTTCCCGTCCGAGTGGTTGTCGCCGAACTCCCCGACCATGATCGCCAGGCGTCGGCTCGTGAAGGAGTCGAGGTAGGCGCGTACCTCGGCTGCGGTGTCGAAGACGCCGTACATGTGGATCGAGAAGACCACGTTGCTGTCCGCCGCCGCGACCGTCGGGGCGTTGTCGCGCATGGTGAAGGACCAGTCCTGGCCCCAGTTCGGGGCGTCGACGACGAGCGTGTGGTCGAGTCCGGCCCCGCGCAGGGTCTGGATCGCCGCGACGGTGTCCCTGGTCCAGTTCTGGTAGCCGGAGTTGCCGAAGGGCTCGTTGCCGATGTTGATCATCACGTACCGTTCCTGGCCCCGCAGGGCCGAGGCGATGCTTGTCCAGTATCGAGCCGCGTTCGCGAGGGACCGAGCGCTGCCGTCCTCGCCGTACCCCGTGGTGTCGTGGTTCTCGAGGATGCACACGAGCTGGTTCCGCTTGCAGCGCTCGATGACGGCACTCACGTCGGAGGCCGAGCTCGTCCCGTACCGGCCGCCCGAGAGCACGACGCGCACGGTGTTCGCGCCGGCGGCGCGGATGTCTGCGAAGGACTGCGTCTGCGACGGGTACCAGGCGTGGGCGTGGTTGGCGCCGACCGGCACGAACTGGTTGCCGTTCGCGTCGTAGATGTTCCCGCCCCGGACGGAGAACCCGTCGTTCGCGGCGCTCGCCCCTTGCGCGAGCGCCGGCACGGCGAGCAGGGCGAGCACCGCGCTCAGGGCGGTGGCGAACAGTCGTCTCATCGATCTTCCTCCCGATCCGAGCGTCGTCGCCCGGTCTGCTTGGTGGACGTCGTCGTCGGGCTCTTCCGCGAGCCCTCAACCGGCCCGTCGTGGCCGAATGACACCTGCGTACTTAAACGCTTCATATCGAAGGTAGCGCACTCTCGAGGTAAATTCCAGGCGTCTTTCGTCCGTTTCGGCGCCCCTCCGCGACGT
>NZ_JBMVFX010000027.1:0-59712 GCF_049538415.1 Cellulosimicrobium sp. AB352
GCGACCACGGCCTCGGCGTCCGCGACGACGGCAGCCTCGGCGGCGGCCTCCTCGACGACCTCGGCGGTGGCGTCACCCGGCTCCTCGGCGGCGACCTCGGCGGCAGCCTCGGCCACGCCCTCGGCCGCGGCGGCCTCGACGTTCGCCTCGGCGGCCTTCTCGTCCGCCTCGAGCTGCTGCTCGGCGCCGGCGAGGAGCTCGCGCTCCCACTCGGCCAGCGGCTCGGCGGAGGCGCCCGCCTCGGCCTCGGCGCCCGAACGGCCCGAGTGACGCTGGAGCAGACCCTCGGCGACGGCGTCCGCGATGACCCGCGTGAGCAGCGTCACGGAGCGGATCGCGTCGTCGTTGCCCGGGATCTTGTAGTCCACGACGTCCGGGTCGCAGTTCGTGTCGAGGATCGCGACGATCGGGATGTGGAGCTTGCGCGCCTCGTCGACCGCGAGGTGCTCCTTGTTCGTGTCGACGATCCACACGGCGGAGGGGACCTTCGCCATGTCGCGGATGCCGCCGAGCGTGCGGGCGAGCTTGTCCTTCTCGCGACGCAGGACGAGGAGCTCCTTCTTCGTGAGCGCCGAGCCGGCGACGTCGTCGAAGTCGATCTCCTCGAGCTCCTTGAGGCGCTGGAGACGCTTGTGCACCGTGGTGAAGTTGGTGAGCATGCCGCCGAGCCAGCGGTGGTTCACGTAGGGCATCCCGACGCGCGCGGCCTGCTCGGCCACGGGCTCCTGGGCCTGCTTCTTGGTGCCGACGAAGAGGATGGAGCCGCCGTGCGCGACGGTCTCCTTGACGAACTCGTACGCGCGGTCGATGTACGACAGCGACTGCTGGAGGTCGACGATGTAGATGCCGTTGCGCTCGGTGAAGATGAAACGCTTCATCTTCGGGTTCCAACGGCGGGTCTGGTGCCCGAAGTGGACACCGCTCTCGAGGAGCTGGCGCATGGTCACGACGGCCATGACACGTCCTTTCGCCGTGCGGCCCGGGATCCACCCGGTGCGCGCACGCTTCTGGCGGCCCCTCCCGTGGGACGGACCGCGGTGCGGTTGTCGGTGACGACCCTGGTGGTCGCACCCCTGGCGCCACCCGTGCCGACGCCTGCGACGCACCGTGGGCGGTGCGAGCAGGACCGACGCCGGACGCGGCCCCACCCCGACCCGGACGGACCGGGAGACGAGGGCGAGGACGTGACGCGCGAAGTCGACCGGCTCCGTCCTCGGCCGAGGTGGTCCCTCGGGCCGGGCACGGCGAACGCGCCGGTCGCAGCGGCAAGTCTACCCGACGGCAGGGCCGACCACAGCCGCCGCCGTGCGCCGTCGTGCGCACCGCTCGTCCACAGCCGAGCCCGCCGCGTCCGCGCCCGTCGGCGTGACTCCGGCACCCTGAGCCCGTGACCCTCGACCGCGCTCGTCTCCCGTCCGCTCACCCGCCCGCCCGCCGTGCGGTCCGTCTCGCCGACCGGCCGTCCGGCCGCACGACCGATCACCTGCCCGGGCACCCGGCCGTCGGGCGGTCCGGCGGCACGACCACGCGTCCTGCCCGGGTCCGCGGCGCCGCCCTCGTGCTCGGCGCGCTCGTGGTCCTCGCCGCACCCGTGACAGGAGCGGCGTCGACTCCCGGGCCCGGGCAGGGAGCCGCGTCGCGCGGGTGGGTTCCCCCGCTCGACCGCGACGTCGCCGACCTGGGCGTGCTCGCGCCGTTCGACCCGCCCGAGCACGACTGGCTCCCGGGGCACCGCGGCGTCGACCTCGCGGCCGCCCCCGCGGAGACCGTCCGCTCCCCCGCCCCCGGCGTGGTCTCGTTCACCGGGCCCGTCGCGGGGCGCGACGTGGTCGTCGTCCTGCACGACGACGGGCTGCGCACCTCCCTCGAGCCCGTGACGGCGTCGGTCGGGCGCGGCGAGCGCGTGACGTCCGGGTCCGTGCTCGGCACGGTGCAGGCCGCGGAGAGCGCCGCGGGGAGCCACTGCGCCGCCACGTGCGTGCACTGGGGCGTGCGGCGCGGCGAGCGCTACCTCGACCCGCTGGCTCTCCTCGGCGACCGGCCGCCGATTGTGCTGCTGCCGCTCGGGGAGGGCTGACCGCGCGGGCTGCGGCGGTTCACGGCGGATCGCGCCAGATCAGGGCGGATCGCGCGTCCCGTCAGGCGCGCGGGAACGCCTGCTCGAACGAGGTGCGCAGCCGCTCCGCGGTCACGTGCGTGTAGCGCTGCGTCGTCGCGAGCGAGGAGTGCCCGAGGATCTCCTGCACGCTGCGCAGGTCCGAGCCCCCGGCGAGGAGGTGCGTCGCGGCGCTGTGCCGCAGGTCGTGAGGGGCGACGTCGTCGACGCCCGCCGCCGCGGCGAGGCGGTGCACCGCCTCGCGGACCTGCCGCTGCCCCCAGCGTCCCCCGCGGTCGCCCAGCAGGAGCGCGGGGCCCGAGCGCGCGGTGACGAGGGCGGGCCGGCCCACATCGAGCCAGCGGGTCACCGCGCGCGCCGCCGGCACGCCGAACGGCACGACGCGCTCCTTGTCGCCCTTCCCGAGCACCCGGACCACGCGCTGCGCGAGGTCCACGTCGTCGACGTCGACCCCCGCGAGCTCGCCGACGCGGATCCCGGCCCCGTAGAGGAGCTCGACGGCGGCCCACTCGCGCAACCGGGCCGGCTCACCCTCGACGGCGGCCTCGCGTGCGTCGTCGAGCAGGCGCGCCGCCGCGTCGACCGCGAGGACGGTCGGCAGGGTGCGGGGCACGCGCGGGCTCGCGAGCCGCGCCGCCGGGTCGGAGTCGACACGCCCCGTGCGCCGCGCCCAGTCGAAGAACGCGCGCGCCGCCGCGCCGCGTCGGGCGAGGGTCGCCCGGGCCAGCCCGCGCTCCGACTGCGTCGTGAGCCACGCACGCAGCGCGGCGAGGTCGACGTCGCGCGGGGCCGCCGCGCCGTGGCGGACGGCGTGCCGCAGCAACGACTCGACGTCGCCGGTGTAGGCGCGGACCGTGTGCGCCGACGTCCCCTGTGCCACCTCGAGGTGCACCGCGAAGTCCGCGAGCGCCGCACGCATCGCCTCGGGCAGCGCGACGGCGGGTTCCGCGACGCGCTCGTCCGCGGGGTGCTCCTCGGAGGTGTCTGCTCGTGTCACGCCCCCAGTCTCGCGCGCGGCGAGCCCTGGCCCGGGGAGGCGCTCCGCTCTGCTCGCCGCTCAGGGCCCACGCACGCTCAGCGCACCTCGCACGGCCCATGACTCATGGCTCACGCACGCGCCGCCAGCCGACGGGCGACCGCTCGGCGAGCCCCCGGGCCTCGAGCCTCCCTAGCGCACCGACCACGTCCGCCACGGCAAGACCCGCGGCGCGGGCCATCGCCTCGGTCGAGGCTCCCGCACGCAGCGGGAGCGCGTCCCACGTGCGCGTCTCGACGGGGTCCAGGTCGTCGTACGGGGCGTCGTGGGGTGCTCGCCACGAGGTCGCGGCGGGCGCGGCGGGCGCCGCGTCGCGCGCGAGGTCGCCCGCGAGCTCGACGACCTCGTCCGCGTCGGTGACGCACACCGCCACGCCGTCGCGCAGGAGCCGGTGGCACCCGGTCGACGCCATCGACGTCACGGGGCCCGGCACGGCACCGACCGGACGGGAGAGCTCCGCGGCGCGCGACGCCGTGCTCAGCGAGCCCGAGCGCCAGGCCGCCTCCACGACGACCGTCGCCCGCGCGAACGCCGCGATGAGCCGGTTGCGCAGCAGGAACCGCACCCGGCTCGGGACGGACCCGGGCGGGACCTCCGAGACGACCGCGCCGCCCGACTCGACGACCGAGCGGAGCAGCTCGACGTTCCCGGCCGGGTAGAACCGGTCCACGCCCCCCGCGAGGAACGCGACCGTCGGTCCACCCGAGAGGATCGCCGCCCGGTGCGCCGCCGCGTCGATCCCGTACGCGCCCCCGGACACGACGGTGAACCCTCGCGCCGCGAGGCCTGCTGCGATCTCGCCCGTCACGTGGCGGCCGTAGTCGGTGCAGGCGCGGGCGCCGACCACCGCGACCGAGCGCGCCGCGAGGTCCTGCACCGCGGCGCTCCCCCGCACCCACAGCGCGAGCGGGCGGACGGGCCCGAGGTCGTCGAGGCCGGACGGCCACCGGTCGTCGCCCGGCACGACGAGCGTGCCGCCGAGGCGCTCGAGCACGCGCAGCTCACGGCGCGGGTCCAGCCCGTCGAGGCGGGGAGCCCAGCGCCCGACGGCCCGCAGGAGCCGCGCCACCGACCGGGCGCGCGGGTCGTGGTCCGTCACGCGTGCGTCGGTCGACCGTCCCACCGCGTCGCGCTCCGCCACGCGCCGGCCGGCCGACCGTGCCGCCGGGTCGGGCGCGTCCTCGCGGGCGCCGGGAGCGGGACCGAGCACGGGGACGCCCGTCGGCCCTTCGCATGCCGGAGAGGTACCGCCCGGCGCGCCGTCGTCGGCGAGCCGGACCAGCGCGCGGCGCGCGCCGGCCGGGTCACGAGCCGCCTCGTGGAGCCACTCGAGCGCCGGACCGGCGCCGAGCTGGTCGACGAGCGCGACCGCGACCTGGTCCCCCGGTTCCGCGACGCGCGACCACGCCGCGCGCGCGAGGCGCTCGTCGAGGACGTCGAACACCGGTCGTCCGTCCCCGGCCCCGCGGTCAGGCACGGTAGCCCCGAGTGCGCAGCGCGAGCCCGGTCCCGACGTCCGCCCGGGTGGGCGCGGCGCGCCCGGCGAGGTCCGCGACGGTCCAGGCGAGGCGCAGGACGCGGTCCGCGCCGCGCAGGCTGAGCGTGCCGCGGTCGAGCGCGCGGTCCACGTCGGCCAGGAGGCCCGCGTCGGGGCCGAGCTGCTCGCGCAGCCACGTGCCGGGCACCTCGCCGTTCGTGCGCCACGGCGTGCCGGCGAGCCGGGACGCGGCCGCCTCCCGGGCCGCGGCGACCCTGGCCGCGACGACCGCGCTCGGCTCGGGGGCGGCGGCTCGCGCGCGCTCGACCCGCGTCACCGGCCGGACCTCGACCTGCACGTCCACGCGGTCGAGGAGCGGGCCGGAGAGCCGACCGAAGTACCGTCGCTGTGCCACCGACGAGCACGTGCACTCGAGCCCCTTGCCGACGCCCTGGCCGCACGGGCACGGGTTGGCGGCGAGCACGAGCTGGAAACGGGCAGGGTAGCGCGCCGTCCCGCCCGCCCGGTGGATGACGAGCTCGCCGTGCTCGAGCGGCTGGCGCAACGTCTGGAGCACGCGTGCGCCGAACTCGGGCGCCTCGTCGAGGAAGAGCACGCCCCGGTGCGCCCGCGACGCGGCCCCGGGTCGGGGCTGACCGCTGCCCCCGCCGACGATGGCGGCGGGCGTCGCGGTGTGGTGCGGGTCCTCGTAGGGCGGGCGGTGGACCAGTCCCGCGCCCGGGTCGAACACCCCGGCCACGGAGTGGACGGCGGTGACCTCCACCGCCTCGCTCTCCGTGAGGTCTGGCAGGATCCCGGGGAGCCGCGACGCGAGCATCGTCTTGCCTGCGCCCGGCGCCCCGACGAGGAGCAGGTGGTGGCCGCCCGCGGCCGCCACCTCGAGCGCGTGCCGCGCCTCGTCCTGGCCGACGACCTCCGAGAGGTCTCCCGGACGGGCCGCCGGCACGACGGGGCGCGGGACCACGACCGGCGCGGCCGCCTCGTCTGCGCCCTCGAGCGACGCGCCGTGGAGCCGCGCGACGTCCGCGAGGCTCGCCGCCCCGACCACCCGGGCCCCGGGCACGAGGCGCGCCTCCGCCACGTCGGCCGCCGGCACCACGACGTCCGGGAAACCGGCCGCGACCGCGGCCGCCACGGCGGGCAGGACGCCGCGCACGGGCTGGAGCCGACCGTCGAGGCCCAGCTCGCCCAGGTGTACGACGCCGTCCGCCGCGCCCGCGGGCAGCACCTGGGCACCGGCGAGCAGCGCGACGGCGATCGCGACGTCGAAGCCCGTCCCGGACTTCGGCAGCGCCGCGGGCGAGAGGTTGATCGTGACCTTGCGCTGGGGCCACGCGATGCCCGACGACGTCACGGCTGCGCGCACGCGGTCGCGCGACTCGCTGAGCGCGGTGTCCGGCAGCCCGACGAGGACGAAGCCGGGGACGGACGCCGCGAGGTGGGCCTGCACCTCGACGACGTGACCGGAGAGCCCGACGAGCGCGACCGCGCGCGTGGTCCCGAGCCCCATCAGGCGCTCACCCCGACGAGGTGCTCGACCCGTGCCGCGCCGGCGCGAGCCACGAGGACCGCGACGACGTCGATCCGGACCGACCGGGCGCGGACGTCGTGCGTCGCGAGCCACTCCCCCGTGAGCCGGCGCAGACGGCCGAGCTTCGCGGGCGTGACGGCCTGCGCCGGGTGCCCGAACCCCGTGCCGCGCCGGGTCTTGACCTCGACGGCCACGAGCACGTCACCGTCGAGCGCGACGACGTCGAGCTCGCCGCGCGTCCCGCGCCAGTTGCGGTCGAGGAGCGTCCAGCCCGCCTCGACCAGGTGGGCCGCGGCCACCTTCTCCCCGTACCGCCCGACGGCGTCGTTCGCTCCCATGGGCTCACCTCCGCGGCCCACCGTGGGGCACGGCGCGGGAGCGGCGCCAGGTGCGCCGGGGGGCCTGTGGGACCGCCGTCAGCCAGTGGTCCTGTGCACGGCCACAAACGGCGTCAGAGCTGGAGCTCGGCCTTCGCGAGCTCCTCGACGTTGACGTCCTTGAACGTCACGACGCGCACGGACTTCACGAACCGCGCGGAGCGGTACACGTCCCAGACCCACGCGTCGGCGAGCCGCAGCTCGAAGTAGACCTCACCGGCGGCGGAACGCACCTGCAGGTCGACCTGGTTCGCCAGGTAGAAGCGGCGTTCGGTCTCCACCACGTACGAGAACAGGCCCACCACGTCGCGGTACTCGCGGTACAGCGCGAGCTCCATCTCGGTCTCGTAGTTCTCCAGGTCTTCGGCGCTCACGGCTCCATCATGGACCATCGGCGGCCACCGGACCGGACGGAGGACACCGGTCAGCTCGTCGGCAGACCGGCCTCGGGGTCGAGCTCGAGCACGTCGACCGGGTCGCCGTACGCCGGGACGCCGATGCCCTCGTCACCGCGCTCGGGCAGGCGCCAGGACCGCCGGTGCTGCGGCGTCGGGCCGTGCTCGCGCAGGGCCTCGACGTGCGCCGCCGCCCCGTAGCCCTTGTTCTGGTCCCACCCGAAGGCGGGGTACTGGCGCGCCAGGCTCGTCATGAGGCCGTCGCGCTCGGTCTTCGCGAGCACGCTCGCGGCGGCGACCGACGCGCACTGCAGGTCCGCCTTGACGAGCGTGCGCACGCGCGGGTCGACGAGCCGGACGTCGTCGTGCGGGTCGAGGTCGAACGCCTCGAAGAGGTCCACCGCCGAGGGGCGGCTCAGCCAGTCGTGCTTGCCGTCGAGCAGGACCGCGTCGACGTCGCCGACCGTCCGGCGCACCTGGGCGAGCGCACGGCGGCCCGCGAGCCGCAGCGCGCCCACGATCCCGTGCGCGTCGATCTCGGCCGGACCCGCGTGGCCCACCGCCCACGCGACGCACCACGACCGCGCGAGGGGCACGAGCGCCTCGCGCGCCGCCGCGGTGAGGAGCTTCGAGTCCGTGAGCCCGGGCGGGCACGGCTTCGTCGCGAGGTCGACGACCACGACCCCGACCGACACCGGCCCGGCGAGCGCGCCGCGACCGACCTCGTCCATCCCGGCGACGAGCCGCGCGCCGTCGCGCAGCATGGCGCGCTCCTGGCGCAGGTCCGGCCGACGACGCGCGGGTGCCCGGCGCGCCGGTGCCCGCGCGGGCTCCGGACGCGCGACGGCGTCGAGCGTCACGGCTCCACCTCGGGGACGTCGGCGAACACGTCGCCGGGGTTACGCAGCAGACCGACGTGCGACAGCGGCCACACCTTGACGAACGCCGTCCCCACGACGTTGCTCATCGGCACGAACCCGCCTCCGGGCTTGCCCGTGTTGTAGCGCGAGTCCAGGGAGTTCTGCCGGTTGTCGCCCATGACGAACAGCATGTCGGCGGGGACCGTGCGGTCGAACGCGTCCTGGCTGGGGATCGACCCCGGCTTGATGTACGTCTCGTCGATCGGCACGTCGTTGACGCTCACGCGGCCCTCGGCGTCGCAGCACACGACGTGGTCGCCCGGCACGCCGATGACGCGCTTGATGAGGTGCTCCCCCGTGTCCTGCGGCAGGAGGCCGACGAACGTCAGCGCCGCACGGACCGCCTCGGACACCGCGCTCTGGTCCTGGGGCTCCTGCGGCGGCAGCCAGCCGCCCGGGTCCTTGAACACGACGACGTCGCCCCGGTGCACGTCGAACGCGCCGGGCACGAGGCGGGACACCATCACGCGGTCGCCCTCGACGAGCGTGTCCTCCATCGAGGCGCTCGGGATGAAGAACGCCTGGACGAGGAACGTCTTGATGAGCAGGGACAGCACCAGCGCGCTGACCACGATGATCGCGGTCTCGCGCAGCAGCGAGGACCTGCGCGGGCGCTCGCGCGGGGCGACCTCGTCCCCTTCGGCCGCGAGGTGCTGGCCGTGCGGGGGGCGCCCGTCGTCCTCGGGGCCGAGCGCCGCGCGCTCGGTGCCGGCGTCGGGGTGCGGGCCGCGGGGCGGGGCGCTGTCGGTCACGCGTTCACAATGCCACCTCGGGGGGCGATCCGGGAAACGGAACCGGCCCGCGGACAGCGCCCCCCGGGTACGCCGACGGCGGCCGTCCCGGGAGGGACGGCCGCCGTCGGGACGAGCGGAGCGGCGGTGTCGCCGACAGCCGATCAGCGGTTGGGCGCGGTCTCGCGCTTCTCCTTGATCTTCGCCTTCTTGCCGCGCAGCGCGCGCAGGTAGTACAGCTTGGCGCGACGCACGTCACCGCGCGTCACGACCTCGACGGACTCGATGGACGGCGAGTGCACGGGGAACGTGCGCTCGACACCCACGCCGAAGCTGATCTTGCGGACCGTGAACGTCTCGCGGACGCCGCTGCCCTGACGGGCGATGACGACACCCTGGAACGCCTGGACGCGGGAGCGGGTGCCCTCGACGACCTTGACGTTGACCTTGAGCGTGTCACCGGGGCGGAACTCCGGGACGTCGCTGCGCAGCGATGCTGCGTCGACGCTGTCCAGCGTGTGCATGGTGCTTCTCCTCGCCCGCCACAGGTCGGACGCGTGCTCGTGGCCCGGGCAGACCGGGCCGTCGTCGTATCGGTGGGGTGTGCCGTGCTGCGCGTGGACGGTCGTCGACCTCGCGGTCGTCGGGTCCGTCGTGCCAGTCCGCCCGAGGATCGGGCGCGGGCTCCCCTGTGGCAGAGGTCCGGGGCGGCACACACCGATCGACCATTCTGCCACACCCGTCGGCCGGGGCGGCAGTCCTCGCGGGCCACGGGCGCGCGCCGGGAGGGTCCCCGCTCAGTCGTCGGCAGGGGCGGTGCGCTCCAGGTGGCCGTCGACGACGCCCCAGCCGGCCCCCGCGAGGACCTCCAGGTCGTGCCGGTCGAGGGCCGCGACGTCGAGCGCACGCACCATGTCCGGGCGGCGGCGGGCGGTGCGACGCAGGGCCTGGTCCCGGCGCCAGCGCCGGATCCGGGCGTGGTGCCCGGACAGCAGCACCTCGGGCACCTCGAGGTCGCCCCACACGGGCGGCTTCGTGTAGACCGGGTACTCCAGGAGCCCCGCGGCCCCGTGCGACTCCTCGACGAGCGACTCCGGGTTGCCCACGACGCCCGGCAGCAGGCGCCCGACGGCCTCGATCATCACGAGCGCCGCGACCTCGCCGCCGTTGAGCACGTAGTCGCCGATCGAGAGCTCGCTGACGCGCATCCCGGCGGCACGGTAGTGCTCCGCCACGCGCGCGTCGATGCCCTCGTAGCGTCCGCACGCGACGACGAGGTGCTCCTCCGTCGCGAGCTCCTCGGCGGTGCGCTGGGTGAAGGTCGTGCCCGACGGCGTCGGCACGACCAGGTGCACCGCGCTCGCCTCTCCCGCGACCGTGTCGGTCGACAGGCCGGACACGTCGTCGATCGCCCGCCCCCACACGTCGGGGCGCATGACCATGCCCGCGCCGCCGCCGAACGGCGTGTCGTCGACCGTGCGGTGCCGGTCCGTCGTCCAGTCGCGCAGGTCGTGGACGCGCAGGTCGAGGATCCCGGCCGTGCGGGCCTTGCCGACGAGCGACAGGTCCAGCGCGGCGAGGTAGTCGGGGAAGATCGTGACGACGTCGATCCGCACGTCAGGCCTCGCCGTCGGCGGAGGCGTCCTGCGGCCCGGGCTCGCCCGCCGCGTCGCCGGCGCTCGGCGCCGCGACCTCCAGGTGCTCCGCGTCCGACGCGAGCAGGCCGCCCGGCGGGTCGAGCACGACCCGGCCGCCGGCCACGTCGACGACGGGCACGATCTGCCGGACGAAGGGCACGAGCGTGCGGGCGCCGTCGGGCTCGCGCAGCACGAGCACGTCGTGCGCGGGCAGGTGCTCGAGGCCCTCGACGCGGCCCAGCACGCGGCCGTCCGTCCCCTCGGCGCGCAGCCCGGCGAGCTCGTGCGGGTACCACGCGTCCTCCTCGTCGGACGCCTCGGCCTCGACGACGAGCTCGACGCCGCGCAGCGCCTCGGCGCCCGTGCGGTCGCGCACGCCCTCGAACCCGACGAGCCAGCGGCCCTGGTGGACGCGCACGGTGGCGACGGTCAGGGGGCCGGCGTCGGCGGGCCGCGTCTCCAGACGCTCGCCCACCGCGAGGCGTTCCTCGGGGTCGTCGGTGCGCAGGTCGAGGGCTACCTCGCCCCGCAGCCCGTGCGCCTTGCCGACGCGCGCGACGGTCAGCTCCATCGTCGTGACTCCTCGTGTGGTGCGGGATGGGACGGTACGCGCCGGTCCTCCGGCGGCGGACGCAGGAAGGCCCGGCCCGCCGGTGGCGGGCCGGGCCTTGCCCGTCGCCCCTCGCGGGGCGTCGTCGTGCGGGCCTCAGCGGCGGTCGACGTCCACGACGTCGACACGGACCGGCCCGTCGGTCGCGAGCGCGCCGACGACCGTGCGCAGGGCACGGGCGGTGCGCCCGCCGCGACCGATGACGCGGCCGAGGTCCTCCGGGTGCACCCGGACCTCGAGCAGGTCACCGCGACGCAGCGTCTTCGTGGCCACGCGGACGTCGTCCGGGTTGTCCACGATGCCGCGCACGAGGTGCTCGAGGGCCTCGGCGATCATCAGGCCTGCTCGTCGGCAGCGGCCTCGTCGGCCGCGTCGGCGGTCTCCTCGGCCGGAGCCTCGGTCTTCTTCTCGGCAGCCTTGGCCTTGACCTTCTCGGCGTCCGCGGCGGCGGCCTCGATGGCGGCGGTCGGGTCGACCTTCTCGCCCTTGACCTTGAGCGTGCCCTCGGCGCCGGGCAGGCCCTTGAACTTCTGCCAGTCGCCGGTGACCTTGAGGAGCGCGAGCACCTGCTCCGTCGGCTGCGCGCCGACGCCGAGCCAGTACTGGGCGCGGTCCGAGGTGATCTCGATGAACGAGGGCTCCTCGGTGGGGTGGTACTTGCCGATCTCCTCGATCACACGACCGTCGCGCTTGGTGCGCGAGTCGGCGACGACGACACGGTAGTACGGCGCACGGATCTTGCCGAGACGCTTCAGACGAATCTTGACGGCCACAGTGGTGGTCTCTCCTGGTTCTGGTTCGGGCGAACCCGCGATCGTCCCGTGGGGACAGGACGAGGAAGGGGTTCAGGACACGGCACGCGCCGGAGAGAGGGGCCGGGGCACGCCGAGTACCGGGACATTGTGCCAGACGGCGAGGGCATCGACCAACCTGCCGGCGGCGGCGGACCGCGTCAGGCGGCGGGCGCGACGATCTCGCCGCGCAGCACGACGGCGGTCGGGGCGCGCAGGACGCCGACGTCCTGGCGCGGGTCCTGCGGGTAGACGACGAAGTCGGCCGACGCGCCCTCGACGAGCGACGTGTAGCCGAGGTACTCGCGGCCCTGCCAGCTCGCGGCCGCGACGACGGCGGCGTCGGGGATGCCCGCGGCAACGAGCTCGGCGCACTCGTCGGCGAGGCGGCCGTGCCCGATCGTCCCGCCCGCGTCGGTGCCGACGAGGATCTGGATGCCGGACTCGTACAGCGCCCGGGCCTGCTCGTACCGGCGCTCGTGCAGGCGCCGCATGCGGGCCGCGAACACCGGGTACCGGGCGTCCGCCTGGCGCGCGATGCTCTCGAACTGCCCGATCTGCAGCAGCGTCGGGGTGACCGCGACGCCCCGCTCGGAGATCTCGTACATGAGGTCGGGGTGGATCCCCGTCCCGTGCTCGATGCCGTCGACGCCCGCGGCGAGCAGCGACGGGATCACCTCGTCGGAGAACGCGTGAACGGTCACACGGGCGGCCTCCGCGTGCGCGGCCGCGACCGCCTCGGCGAGGACGTCGTCGGGCCACAGCGGCCGCAGGTCGCCCTGGGCACCGAGGTCGCGGTCGATCCAGTCCCCCACGATCTTGACCCACCCGTCGCCCTGGCGCGCCTCGCGGCGCACGGCCTCGGGGAGCTGGGCGACGTCGTCGAGCTCGAGCCCGTAGTGGCGCAGGTAGCGCTTGGGCCGGGCGAGGTGGCGCCCGGCCCGCACGAGGCGCGGCAGGTCGCGACGCCCGTGCACCCACCGGGTGTCGAGCGGCGAGCCCGCGTCGCGCACCAGGAGCACCCCGCTGTCCCGGTCCGTCAGCGCCTGCTCCTGCGCGGTCGTCGCGTCGACGGCGCCCTGCGCGCCCAGACCGACGTGGCAGTGCACGTCGACGAGGCCGGGCAGGGCCCAGCCCTCGAGCTCGACCATGTTGGTGCCCTGCGCCGACGGCCGGGTGAGGCTGATCCGCCCGTCCTTGACCCACAGGTCGCCCACCTCGCGGTCGTCGCCGACGATGACGTGGCCGCGGACGTGCAGCGTGGGGCCTTCCAGCGCGGACATGCGGCTCCTGGGTGAGGACGGACGGGACGGGAGACGGCCCGGTCGGGGCGCGGTGCGGCACCGGGCGGTGCCACGGACATAACCTAGCGCCCGGGCGGCTGCGGGTCGCACCCGGGCTCGAGGACGGCCGTCCGGGACGGCCGCGGCTCAGCGGCCGCCGAGCAGCTTCTCGAAGCCGGGCGGGAGCTGGAGGTCGTCCGGCGTCGGGGTGGACGGCGCGTCCGTGCCCCCCACGCCGAACGCGGAGCCCGACGGCGCCGCGGGACCCGTGAGCTCCCCCGCCGCGCGCGCGGCGGCCGCACGCTCCTGCGCGGCTCGCTTCGCCGGGTTGCCCGACTTGCCCTTGACCTTGCGCTGCGGCGCCTGACGGCCCCGCGCCTTCTTGCCGCCCATGCCCGGGAGGCTGCCCATGCCCGGCATCCCCGGCATCCCGCCGCCGCGGCTCATCTGCCGCATCATCTTCTGCGCGCCCGCGAAGCGCTCGAGGAGCTGGTTCACGTCGCTCGTCGTCACACCGGAGCCGCGGGCGATGCGCGCGCGCCGCGAGCCGTTGATGATCTTCGGGTTGTCCCGCTCCGCGGGGGTCATCGACCGGATGATGGCCTCGATGCGGTCGACCTCGCGCTCGTCGAAGTTCTCGATGGCCTCGCGCATCTGGCCCATGCCCGGCAGCATGCCGAGCATCTTCTTCATCGAGCCCATGTTCTTCATCTGCTGCATCTGCACCAGGAAGTCCGCGAGCGTGAAGTCCTGACCCGTGGCGACCTTCTCGGCCATCTTCGCGGCCTGCTCGGCGTCGAACGCCTTCTCGGCCTGCTCGATGAGCGTGAGGACGTCGCCCATGTCGAGGATGCGCGACGCCATGCGGTCCGGGTGGAACGCCTCGAAGTCGGTGAGCTTCTCACCCGTGGAGGCGAAGAGGATCGGGCGACCCGTGACCCCGCGGACGGACAGCGCGGCACCGCCGCGCGCGTCGCCGTCGAGCTTGGTGAGCACGACGCCCGTGAAGTCGACGCCCTCCTCGAAGGCCTTCGCGGTCGCGACGGCGTCCTGACCGATCATCGCGTCGATGACGAACAGGACCTCGTCGGGCTGCACGGCGTCGCGGATGTCCGACGCCTGCTGCATGAGGACGGCGTCCAGGCCGAGGCGGCCCGCGGTGTCGACGATGACGACGTCGTGCTGGCGCTGCCGCGCCGTCTCGACGCCCTCGCGCGCGACGGCGACCGGGTCGCCGATCACGTCGTCGACCTCGACGCCGCTCTGGTTGCCGGGGTGCGGCGCGAACACGGGGACGCCGGCGCGCTCGGCGACGACCGAGAGCTGGGTGACGGCGTTCGGGCGCTGCAGGTCGGCGGCGACGAGGAGCGGCGTGTGCCCCTGCTCGCGCAGGTGCAGGGCGAGCTTGCCCGCGAGCGTCGTCTTGCCCGCGCCCTGGAGGCCCGCGAGCATGATGACGGTCGGGGGCGTCTTGGAGAAGCGCAGCCCGCGGCTCTCGCCGCCGAGGATGCCGACGAGCTCCTCGTTGACGATCTTGACGACCTGCTGCGCCGGGTTGAGCGCCCCCGAGACCTCGGCCGAGAGCGCGCGCTCGCGCACGGTCGCGCTGAACTCGCGCACGACGGGCACCGCGACGTCGGCGTCGAGCAGCGCGCGCCGGATCTCCCGGATCGTCGCGTCGATGTCCGCCTCGGACAGCCGGCCCTTCGCACGCAGGTTCTTGAAGGTCGAAGTCAGTCGGTCCGACAGCGTGTTGAACACCGCGTCATCCTCACCAGTCGTCGGAAGTCTCGTGCGCGTCGGCCCTCCGTCGTCCCCGCTCCCCGGCAGACGTGGAGCGGGCACGGGACGGGCCGTCCGCGAGGGTCCAGCCTACCCGGCGGCGCCCGGTCCCCCCGGCACGGCGCCCAGCGCACGGAGCGTCTCGCCCACGAGGTCGTCCACGAGGCGCGCGCGCCATGCCGTCCACGCGCTCGGGCCGAGCGACGACGCGTCCGCCTCCGTGAGCGCGCGCAGCACCACGAGCAGATCGGCGCGGTGGTCGACGGCGTCCGCGAGCTCCTCGACCGTCGCCGGGTCGTCGGGGTCCTCGCTCACGGCGAGGCGCGAGAGGGTGAGGTGGTGGCGCACGAGGCGCTCGACGTCGGCCACGACGTCCGGCTCGAAGCCCATGCGGCCGAGGATCGCGGGCACGAGCCGTGCGCCCTCGACGGAGTGGTCGGCGGCGCCGGCCCGCTTGCCGATGTCGTGCAGCACCGCGGAGAGCAGCAGCAGGTCGCTGCGCTCGACCTCCTTGCGGGCGCGCGCGGCGCGCGCCACGACCTCGACGAGGTGCCGGTCGACGGTGTGCCGGTGCACGGCCGCGCGCTGCGGCCGGTTGCGCACGCCCGCCCACTCGGGGATCCACGTCGTGACGACGCCCGCGAGGTCGAGCGCCTCCCACACCGCGACCTGCGCCTGGCCGGACCCGAGCAGGGCGAGGAACGCGGCCCGCGCGGCGCGCGGCCACGGCTCCGGCAGGGCGGGGCAGCGCGCGAGGCTGGCGACGGACACGGGCGAGAGCGTCAGGCCCGTGCGCGCCGCGGTCGCCGCGGCGCGCAGCGACAGGAGCGGGTCCGACTCGGGGTGGG
Organism: Cellulosimicrobium sp. AB352; assembly: GCF_049538415.1. Lineage (NCBI taxonomy): Bacteria > Bacillati > Actinomycetota > Actinomycetes > Micrococcales > Promicromonosporaceae > Cellulosimicrobium > Cellulosimicrobium sp. AB352. Next base: position 15,556 of record NZ_JBMVFX010000027.1, read on the forward strand.
CGTCCACGGCGAGCACGAGCTCGCCGTCGTGCTCGACGAGGCCGTCGCCGACCGGCCGCAGCCGTGGCGCCGCGCGGCGTCCCCGCACGAGCACCGGGCGGCGGGCGACCGACGGCCGCTGGAGCGCCTGGCGGGCGCGGCGGACCGTGGTGTCGAGCGCGTAGGAGATCTCGCGGCCCGCCGCGGCGAGGCTCGCGAGCAGCTCGTCGGGGTCGTCGTATCCGGACAGCGCGGCGACCTCGTCGAGGTCGGCGAGCAGGAGGCGGCTCGTGTGCCGGCCCGTGACGACCTGGAGCGTGTCGCGGACGTCGAGCAGGTGGGCGTGCGCGCGGTCGACCGACCCGTGCGGGCGGTCGGTGAGCCACGTCGCCGCGAGCGCCGAGAGCACGACCGCGTCCCGGATGCCGCCGCGCGACTCCTTGAGGTCGGGCTCGATCAGATAGGCGAGCTCGCCGGACCGCTCGGCGCGCTCGCGCGTCGAGGAGAGCAGGTCGGGCAGGCGGCGGCGCGACGCGGAGCGCCAGTCGGTGAGCACCGCGGACGAGGCGCGGTGCACGACGAGCGCGTCCCCCGCGACCGCGCGCACGTCGAGCCACCCGACGGCGGCGGGGACGTCCTTCGACGCCACCTGGCGGCACTGCGACAGGGAGCGCACCGCGTGGTCGAGGTCGACGCCCGCGTCCCACAGCGGGTACCAGAGCCGCTCGGCGACGCGCGCGACGTCGTCGGCGGTGTGGGTGCGGCCGTCGTGGACGAGGACGAGGTCGAGGTCGCTCGCCGGGCCCATGTCGCCCCGCCCGAGGCTGCCGACCGCGGCGAGCGCGAGCCCCTCCGGTGCGACGCCGTCGGTCGCCTCGAGCCAGAGGCCCGCGAGCGAGGACGTGACGAGGTCGACGACGGCGGCGCGGCGCGCGACCCCGCTGCGGCCCGGTCCGCTCATGGACCGCGCGACGTCGAGCATCCGCGCACGCAGGTCCCGCACCCCGTCGGGGTGCGGGACCTGCGTGCCGTGCTCTCCCGGCCCTGCCGGGCGCCCCGCCGATCCCCCTGCGACCCCGCCCGTGGTCGGGGTGTCGGCGTGGTGGGTCATCCGAGGGTCCGTCTCCTCACAGGGCGCCGGGGCCGTGCTCGCCCGTGCGCACCCGGGCGACGTCGTCCACGGTCACCGTCCAGACCTTGCCGTCGCCGATCTTGCCGGTCTGCGCCGCCTTGACGATCACCTCGGTGACCGCGGTGGCGTCGGCGTCGTCGACGAGGACCTCGATGCGGACCTTGGGGACCAGGTCCACCGTGTACTCGGCGCCCCGGTAGACCTCGGTGTGGCCCTTCTGGCGGCCGTACCCGCTGGCCTCGCTGACCGTCATGCCCCGCACGCCCGCGGCCTCGAGCGCCGACTTCACGTCGTCGAGCCGGTGCGGCTGGATGATTCCCGTGACGAGCTTCATGCCCGCACCTCCCTGATGACGCTGCCCTGCTGGATGGACTCGTACGCCGTCTCGCCGTGGACCGCGAGGTCGATGCCGCCGACCTCCGCGTCCTCGCTCACGCGCCAGCCCATCGTGACCTTGAGGATCAGGCCGATGACCGTCGTCGTGATCGCGGTGAAGACGATCGCGACGAGCGCGATGAGCACCTGGACGACGAGCTGCTGCGCGCCGCCCCCGAAGAAGAGGCCCGTGTCGGTCGCGAGGAAGCCGATCGCGACGGTACCCCAGAGGCCGGAGACGAGGTGGACGCCGACGACGTCGAGCGAGTCGTCGTAGCCGAAGCGGTACTTCAGGCCGACCGCGAGCGCGGAGAGCGCGCCGGCGACGAGGCCCAGGACGATCGACGTGACGGGGTTGAGCGCGCCGGCGGCGGGCGTGATCGCCACGAGGCCCGCGACGACGCCGGACGCGGCACCGAGCGACGTGGCGTGACCGTCGCGGATCTTCTCCGTGACGAGCCAGCCGATGATGCCGGCCGCCGTGGCGCTCGTGGTGTTGATCCAGGCGAGGCCGGCCGTCTCGTTCGCGCCGAACGCGGAGCCCGCGTTGAAGCCGAACCAGCCGAACCACAGCAGGGCCGCGCCCAGCATGACGAACGGCAGGTTGTGCGGGCGCATCGGCTCGGTGCCGAAGCCCTTGCGCTTGCCGATGAGGAGCGCGAGCACGAGCGCCGCGACACCGGCGTTGATGTGGACGACGGTGCCGCCCGCGAAGTCGATCGGCGCGACCGTGGCGGCGCCGTCGGTCACCCCGAACACCTTCGCGGCGAGACCGTTCTCGTTGGCCGAGAGGAAGCCGCCGCCCCACACCATGTGGGCGAGCGGGAAGTACGTGACCGTGACCCAGATCGCCGTGAACGTCAGCCACGTGCCGAACTTGACGCGGTCGGCGAGCGCACCCGAGATGAGCGCGACCGTGATGATCGCGAACGTCACCTGGAACGCGATGTCGACCACGTTCGGGTAGTTGCCGAGCGTGCTCGCGACGGCGCTGCCGTCGGCGTCCGTGATCGCCCCCGAGAGACCGAACTGCGCGAACGGGTTGGCGAACAGGCCACCCGTGCCGGCCTCGCCGTAGGACATGGACCAGCCCCACAGCACGTAGACGACGCCCACGACGGCCATCGCGCCGAAGGACATCATCATCATGTTCAGCACGGACTTGGCGCGGACCATGCCGCCGTAGAAGAACGCCAGTCCGGGCGTCATCAGGAGCACGAGGGATGCTGAGGTCAGCATCCACGCGGTCGCCCCGGTGTCCCACTCCATCGGATCATCTCCCCTCGCCGGCCGGGCGGCCGGTCGGGGACTACGGTGGTGCGGGCGGGTTTCCCCGGCGGTGTCGCCGCGTTACGCCGGCGTGACAAGGGCGGCCCGGACGTAAACGTTCGGTTTCGCCGCACCGCGCGGGCGCCCGGAGCCCGGCGCCGCGACCGGGCCGTGATCGCGCCGTGACACGACCGTGACCCGCCGGGCGACCCGGACCGGCACCCGGCCGGGCACTATGGCCGGGCGTTGCGGCCGGGCGTCGCGCCCGGCCGCGCCCGCGCCTCAGGCGCCGAGGAGCCCGTCGACGAACTGCTCCGGGTCGAACGGGGCGAGGTCGTCGGGCCCCTCTCCCAGGCCGACGAGCTTGACGGGCACGCCCAGCTCGCGCTGGACCGCGACGACGATGCCGCCGCGCGCGGTGCCGTCGAGCTTCGTCAGGACGATGCCCGTGACGCCCGCGACCTCGCCGAAGACGCGTGCCTGGTTGAGGCCGTTCTGCCCCGTCGTCGCGTCGAGCACGAGGAGCACCTCCGACAGCGGGGCCTCCTTGGTGATGACGCGCCGGATCTTGCCCAGCTCGTCCATGAGGCCCTGCTTGTTCTGCAGGCGCCCGGCGGTGTCGACGAGCACGACGTCCGCGCCCTCGGTGCGGCCGCGGCGCACCGCGTCGAACGCGACGGCCGCCGGGTCGGCGCCGTCGCGGTCGGACCGCACGGTCGGGACCCCGACGCGCGAGCCCCAGGTCTCGAGCTGGTCTGCGGCCGCGGCGCGGAACGTGTCCGCCGCGCCCAGCACGACGCTGCGGTCCTCGGCGACGAGCACGCGCGCGAGCTTGCCGACGGTCGTCGTCTTGCCGGTGCCGTTCACGCCGACGACCAGCACGACGGCGGGCACCGTGGACCCGTCCTCGGCGGTGCGCGGGGACGTCGCGAGCGAGCGGTCGAGCGTCGGGTCGACGAGCGCGACGAGCTCGGTGCGCAGGAGGTCGCGCACGCTCGCGGCGTCGCGCACCCCGAGGACGCGGACCTTGGTGCGCAGCGCGTCGATGAGCTCGCCGGCCGGCCCGGCGCCGACGTCCGCGAGGAGGAGGGTCTCCTCGAGCTCGTCCCAGTCGTCCTCGGTGAGGTGGTCCCGCGAGAGGACGGACAGCAGGCGGGCGCCGAGCGGCGACCCGGAGCGAGCGAGGCGCTCGCGCAGCCGGACGAGCCGACCACCGACCGGCTCCGGGCGCTCGAGCGCGGGCGGGGCGGCGACGTCGGGCTCCGGCGGCGCCTCCACGGTCGCCGTGCCGGGCGGTGCCTCCACGGCGTCCGGCGCGGTCGCGGGGGGCGCGGCAGGGGCCGTGGGCGGGGGTTCGACGAGGTCGCGGCGACCGCGGCGACGGACCGACACGGTCCCGGCGGTGACGAGGCCGACGACCAGGAGGACGCCGAGGACGATCCAGAGCGGGAGGAGGTCGTTCACCCCGGAAGTCTCTCAGACCGATGCGGTGCTCACGCCTCGGGAGGGCGCTCCCCCGGGTGCAGCGGGCGCACGCGCTCGCGCGCGCGGTGCAGGACGTCGGTGAGCTCCTCGGCGTCGACGTACGCGTTGGACGACACCTGCGTGGCCGTGAAGAAGTCGTCGATGCTCGTGTCCACCGGCCGCGGCATGCGCACGGTCGCGACGTGCTGGCCCGGGTTGTCGCCCCGGCGGCGACGCCGCCGCAGCCCCGAGCGGAAGTCGCGCCAGAAGGCGCGCATCCCCTGCTCGCCGTCCCGTCGGTCACCCGTCGCACCGGTCGACTGCGCCTCGGCGCGCGCGACGACGCTCGCGAACAGGAACACGACGGCGGCGACGCCGAGCGTGAGCCCCAGCCACACGAACATCCAGACCATGCCCTCCAGTATCCGGGCGCCGGAATGCGTCGCGACCGCAGCCACGCCGGGGCTCGGCGATCAGCACCACATCTTCACAAGGCCCGGAATTGCAACGATCCTGGAGGTTCCGCCCAGGTGCGGACGAGGCGGACGGACCGCCCCGCGCCGGTCAGGCGGAGACCTCCTCGCGCGCCTCGGACATGCGCTGGCTGATGACCGTCGTGACGCCGTCGCCGCGCATCGTCACGCCGTAGAGCGCGTCGGCGATCTCCATGGTGCGCTTCTGGTGCGTGATGACGATGAGCTGCGAGTCCTCCTGGAGCTCGCGGAAGATCTCGAGCAGGCGACCGAGGTTCACGTCGTCCAGGGCGGCCTCGACCTCGTCCATGACGTAGAACGGCGAGGGCCGCGCCTTGAAGATCGCGACGAGGAGCGCGACCGCCGTGAGCGAGCGCTCGCCGCCGGACAGCAGGGACAGGCGCTTGACCTTCTTGCCCGCGGGACGGGCCTCGACCTCGATGCCCGTGGTCAGCATGTCGTCCGGGTCGGTGAGGACCAGGCGCCCCTCGCCGCCCGGGAACATGCGGGCGAACACGCGCTCGAACTGCTCGGCGGTGTCGCGGTACGCGTCCGAGAACACCCGCTCGACGCGCTCGTCGATCTCCTTGACGATCTCCAGCAGGTCGGCGCGCGACTTCTTGAGGTCGGCCAGCTGGTCGGCGAGGAACTTGTGCCGCTCCTCGAGCGCGGCGAACTCCTCGAGCGCGAGCGGGTTCACCTTGCCGAGGCGGCCGAGGTCACGCTCCGCGGCACGCAGGCGCTTCTCCTGCTGGGCGCGGTCGTACGGGACCGTGCGGGGCTCGCCGTCGTCGGAGGGGACGGGGACCTCGCGGTGCGGGCCGAGCTCCTCGACCAGGACGGCCGGGTCGAGCCCGAGCTCGTCGACGCTGCGTGCCTGGAGCTGCTCGATGCGCAGCTGCTGCTGCGCGCGCGCCACCTCGTCGCGGTGCGCGACGTCCGTCAGCTCGCGCAGGCGCGCCGCCAGGTCGTCGACCTCGCGGCGCGCGGCGGTCACCGCGGTGTCGCGCTCGGCCCGTGCCGCCTCCGCGGCGTCCCGCTCCGCGCCCGCCCGGCCCAGCGACCGGTCGATCGCGGCGAGGGCGAGCGTCGCGCCGTCGCGCACCGCGGACGCTCGGCCCGCCTGCCGCACCCGCGCCGCCTCGCGCCGCGCGGCCCGCTCGCGCGCGTCGCGCTCCGCGGCGGCCGCCCGGGCCAGCGACTGGGCCCGGCCCGCGACCGCCCGCGAGCGCTCCTCGCTCGTGCGCAGGGCGAGCCGCGCCTCGGTCTCGGCCGTGCGCGCCGCCGAAGCACGTGCGAGGAGTCGGTCGCGCTCGGCGCTCGCCTCCGCCACCGCGTCCTCGGACTGCTCCGGCGCCGCCTCCGCGACCTCGAGCCGCTCGACGAGCCCCGCGAGCGTCTCGCGTGCGTCGTCGAGACCCTGGGACGCCCGCTCCAGCGACGTGCGCACGCGCTCGGCCTCCGCGGCGGCCGAGCGCGCGGTCGCCCCCAGGTGCCCGAGCTGCTCCGCGACCGCGGCGAGCTGCGCGTCGGACTCGTTGAGCCGGTCGAGCGTGTCCTCGTACCGGGCGCGCGCCTCCTGCGCCGCCTCGCGCGCGCCCACGAGCGCGAACCGGGCCCGCTCGGCGCGGGCCGTCGCGTCGGCGTGCGCGGTGCGCGCCTCGTCGAGCGCCGACTGCAGGTGCAGCACGCTCGGCGCCGACGCCGACCCGCCCCACGCGCGCGTCGTCGCGAGGAGGTCCCCGCCCCGCGTCACGACGGCGACGCCCGGGTGCCGCGCCACGAGCGCGCGCGCCTGGCCCAGGTCGTCGACGACGGCCACCCCCGCCAGCAGGGACCGCACCGCCTCGCCGACGCCGCCGGCGGCGGTGACGACGTCGACGGCCCAGCGTGCGCCGTCGGGCAGGTCGACGGCGGCAGGGCCAGGGCCGGGCTCCGCGGTCGCCACGACGAGGCCAGCACGCCCGGCGTCCTCCGTGCGCAGGTAGCGCAGCGCGTCGACCGCGGCGTCGACCGACTCGACCGCGACCGCGTCGGCGGCCGGGCCCAGCGCCGCGGCCACCGCGTCCTCGTATCCCGCCTCGACGCCGAGCAGGGCCGCGAGCGACCCCACGACGCCGACGCCGTCCGCCGCGAGCAGCGCGCCCGCGCCGTCCTTGCGGTCGAGGCTCAGCTCGAGGGCCTCGATGCGTGCGCTCCACGTCGCGCGCTCCTGGTCCGCGGCGGACGCGTCCGCCTCCAGGCCCGTCACGGCGGCGGTCGTGCGCTCGACCGCGTCTGCCGCGGCCTCGTGCTCGGCGTCGAGGCCCTCCTCGCCCTCCTCGGCGCCGACCACCTGGGTCTCGAGCACCGCGAACTCGGTGCGCGCATGCGTGCCCCGGTGCTCGGCCTCCGCGAGCGACTCGCGCAGCCGCCCGATCTCGGCCTCCGCCGCCTCGACGCGCGTGCGCTGCGCCGCGACCTGCCCGGCGAGCCGCGCGAGACCCTCGCGGCGGTCCGCGGCACCGCGGAGCAGCGTCGCGACGGCGCGCTCCGCCTCCCCCGCGGCCTGCTCGGCGTCCTCCCGGTCGGTGACCGCGGCGGCGAGCGCGTCGCGCGCGCGGGCGACCTCCGCCTCGAGCTCCGCCTCGGTCGCGCGCACGCGCTCGGCCTGCGCCTCGAGCTCGTCCGGGTCCTGCCCGCGGGGCGCCGCCTCGGGGCGCCCGAGGAGACGCACGCGCTCCTCGGCGAGCGTGCGCGTGCCGCGCAGCCGCTCGCGCAGTGACGAGAGCCGGAACCAGACGTCCGTCGCGGCCCCGAGGGCGGGCGCGGCCTCCGCGGCCTCGCGCTCGAGCCGGCCGAGCGTGTCGCGCGCCGTCGCGAGCGCGCGCTCGACCTCCGCCTGCTGCGTGCGCAGGGCCGCCTCGTCGGCCATCTCCTGCTCGAGCGTCGCGGTGAGCTGGGCCAGGTCGTCGGCGAGGAGCCGGGCCCGCGCGTCGCGCAGGTCGGCCTGGATCGTCGCGGCCTTGCGCGCGATCTCCGCCTGCCGCCCCAGCGGGCCGAGCTGGCGCCGGATCTCCGTCGTGAGGTCCGCGAGCCGCGTGAGGTTGGCCTGCATCGCGTCGAGCTTGCGGAGCGCCTTCTCCTTGCGCTTGCGGTGCTTGAGGACGCCCGCGGCCTCCTCGACGAAGCCGCGGCGGTCCTCGGGCGTCGCGCGCAGGACGGCGTCGAGCTGCCCCTGGCCGACGATCACGTGCATCTCCCGGCCGAGGCCCGAGTCGGAGAGGAGGTCCTGGATGTCGAGCAGGCGGCACGCGCTGCCGTTGATCGCGTACTCGGACCCGCCGCTGCGGAACAGCGTGCGGGAGATGGTCACCTCGGTGTAGTCGATCGGCAGGGCGCCGTCGGTGTTGTCGATCGTCAGGGACACCTCGGCGCGCCCGAGCGGGGGCCGGCCCGACGTGCCGGCGAAGATGACGTCCTCCATCTTGCCGCCGCGCAGGGTCTTGGCGCCCTGCTCCCCCATCACCCACGCGAGCGCGTCGACGACGTTCGACTTGCCCGAGCCGTTCGGCCCGACGACGCACGTCACGCCGGGCTCGAAGCTCAGCGTCGTCGCGGACGCGAACGACTTGAAGCCGCGCAGCGTCAGGGTCTTGAGGTGCACGAACCCGAGCCTAGTGCGGCGCTCCCACGATCCTGCGGACGTCCGCGACCGGCCGTGGCGGACCGCGGACACCGCGGCGGGCACGCGAACGCCCCGCCCCGGAGGCCCGGGACGGGGCGGACGTGCGTGTGCGGGTCAGCCGAGCTCGGGGAACCAGAGCGCGATCTCGCGCGCGGCGGACTCGGGCGAGTCCGACCCGTGCACGAGGTTCTGCTGGACCTTGAGGCCCCAGTCGCGGCCGAGGTCTCCGCGGATCGTGCCGGGCAGCGCCTCGGTCGGGTTGGTCGCGCCGGCGAGCGAGCGGAAGCCGGGGACGACGCCCTGGCCCTCGGCCACGACCGCGAGGATCTTGCCCGAGAGCATGAAGTCGACGAGCGGCTGGAAGAACGGCTTGCCCTCGTGCTCGGCGTAGTGGGCGGCGAGCAGCTCGGGCGTCGCGTCGAGCAGGCGCACGGCGGCGAGCGTGTAGCCCTTGGCCTCGACGCGCCGGAGGATCTCGCCGGACAGGCCGCGGCGGACGCCGTCGGGCTTGACGAGGATGAGGGTGCGCTCGATGGTCTCGGTCAGTGCGGGTGCGACGTCGGTCATGGTCGCCGAGCCTACCGGCCGCGGGCCCGTGCGCCGCGCCCGGCGGGCGGCCGCCCGGCCGCGTGCGCGCCGCGCCGTCAGCCGGCGTTGGGCGCGGTCTCGGGGTGCTCGGCGTCGTAGGCCGCGCGCTCGCGGTCGATGCGCCCGCCGAGGCGGATCGAGACGATCCACAGGACGACGAAGAGGCCGCCCACGAGGAACATCATGGGCACCACCAGCCCGAGCGCGAGCACGGGCACCTGGACCACGGACCCGGCGACGTACCCGCCGGGCGTGCCCACCATGCGCGACAGCACGACGAGCACGACGGCGAGCACCCCGCCCACGACCCAGATCGACGTCGCGGAGGGCAGCTCGAGCGGGCCGCGCGAGTACGGCACGTCGCGCAGGCCGTAGGCCACGAGCGTCGCGAACACGACGAGGAACGCCTCGAGCAGGAGCGTGGTCGACGCGAACTGGACCTTCGCGGGCTTCTTGGGCTTGATGCGGTCGCCCGGGGACGGGCGCACCGGGCCCGCCGCGCGGCCGTGGCGGGACGGCTGCGCGGCGGGCTGCGACGGCGAGGTGCTCACCCGGTCAGGATACCGGCGCGCCGTCGCGGTCCCGGCTCCCGGGGCGCTCGTCGTCCGGTCCCCGGCCGCCCGCGGGCACGACGACCGCGGCGCCCTCAGCCTCGCCCGTCGCGGGGGCGTCCTCGCGCAGGTCGCCGTGGTCGGCGACGGCCTCGCCGCGCGCGACCATCCCGGCGACGTCGGAGAGCTTGACCTCGCGCAGGAACAGCGCGAGCACGAACCCGACGAGGACGAGCGGGACCAGGTACCAGAACGCGGGGGCGAGCGCGTCGGTGAACGCGTCGACGACGCCCGTGTGGATCGGCTCCGGGAGCTGCTGCACCATCTCGGGCGTGAGCGAGGAGCCCTCCGCGCCGGCGGGGGCCGCACCTCCGGGCACGCCCGCGAAGACGCCCTCGAGGTTGTCGGCGAGCCGCGACGTGAAGATGGTGCTGAACAGCGCCGTCCCGACGGCCGCGCCGATCTCGCGGAAGAAGTTGTTCGCGCTCGTGGCGGTCCCGATCTCGTGCGGGTCGACCGAGTTCTGCACGGCGAGCACGATGGTCTGCATGACGAGGCCCATCCCGGCGCCCATGACGAAGATCATCGCGCCGAAGAGCCACATCGACATGTCGCCCGTGATGCGCGTGAGCCAGACCATCCCCGCCGCGGTGATCGCGAGACCCACCACCGGGTAGATCTTGTACCGCCCGGTCTTGGTGATGGCGATACCGGACCCGATGGCCGTGATCATGACGCCGACCATCATCGGGAGCATGAGGAACCCGGACTCGGTGACCCCGGCACCCGTGGACATCTGCAGGAACGTCGGCAGGAACGCGAGCGCCGAGAACATGCCCATGCCGAGCACGAGACCGATCAGCGTCGCGATGGTGAAGGTCCGGTTCTTGAACAGGTGCAGCGGGAGCAGCGGCTCCTCGGCGCGGTTCTCGACGAGGACGAACGCGACGACCGACACCACGACGGCCGCGACGAGGCCGAGCAGCCACGGGTCGGACCAGTCGTAGCCGGACGACGTCGTCAGCGACTCCCAGCTCGTGACCAGGACGATGCCGGACGTCGCGACGACGAGGAAGAAGATGCCCGCGACGTCGATCTTGCGGCCCGCGCGGTGCGAGGGGAGCTTGAGCGCGACCCACGCCACGACGAACGCGGCGACGCCGATGGGCACGTTGATCCAGAACGCCCAGCGCCAGCCCGGGCCCTCGGTGAACCAGCCGCCGAGGAGCGGCCCGATGACCGCGGCGATGCCGAAGAGCGCGCCCATGGGGCCCATGTACTTGCCGCGGTCCTTGGCGGGGACGATGTCGGCGATGATCGCCTGCGACAGGATCATCAGGCCGCCGCCGCCGAGGCCCTGCACGCCGCGCCAGGCGACGAGCTCGGGGAACGACTGCGCGAACCCGGCGCCGGCCGACGCGACCGTGAAGAGGCCGATCGCGACGAGGAACGGCCAGCGGCGGCCCCAGAGGTCGCCGAACTTGCCGTAGAGCGGCATGACGATGGCGATCGCCAGGATGTAGGCCGTGATGACCCAGCCCTGGTGCTCGACGCCGTGGAGCTCGCCGACGATCGTCGGCATCGCGGTGCCGACGATCGACTGGTCGAGCGAGGACAGGAACATCGACGCCATGAGCGCGCCGAAGATCACCCACACGGTGCGCGGGGTGAGCACGACGAGCGGCTTGCCGCCGTCGACGGGCGGTGCTGCGGTGGAGGAGGCCATGAGGATCCGGTTCGGTCGGGACGGGCGGGCGCGCGCCGACGGGCGCGGCCCGTCGTCGGGTGGAGGCTGGAGGTGCGGCCGGTCGGGTGGGAGGCCCGAGCCGGTGGAGTCCTCGCGCGGGGCGAGGGGTGCGGTCAGGGGGCCGCGGGATCGGGGGCGCGCGTGTCGCGGAGCAGCGCGCGGAGCTGGTCTACGACGCCCGGCAGGTGGTCCACCGGCTCGCCCTCGCGGCCCCGCTGCTGCCACTCGACCGTGCTCGCCCGCAGGAGGCTCATGACGACGAGCGCCAGGAGCTCGGGGTCCGGGACGAACGGCCGGACCGCGCGGCGTGCGACGAGCATCTCGACGAGCTCCGCACGGTGGCCCTCGACCCACGCGACGTGACGCGCGACGAGGTGCGGCTCGCGCTGCACGAGCTCGAGCGTGCGCGCCATGCGCTCGGGGGTGACGACCTCGTGCGCGAGCACGTCGGCCACGACGACCTCGAGGTCGTCGAGGAGCGCGCCCGTCGGACCGCCGGCGACGAAGGCGGCGACGACGTCGGCTCGGACCGAGAAGTCCTCGAGGCCGAGCACGGCGTCGTCCTTCGCGGGGAAGTAGTTGAAGAACGTGCGGGGCGAGACGCCGACGGCCGCGCAGATGTCCTCGACCGTCACGGCGTCGAGGCCGCGGTCGAGGACGAGGGTCTGCGCGGCGTCGACGAGGGCCTCGCGGCGCGCGCGCTTCTTGCGCTCGCGCAGCCCGCCGGGCGACGGCGCGACGCACGCCGCGGCCCGCTCGGCCACGGAGGGGCGAGCGGGCACGTCAGGCGGAGTCGTCGGCACGAGGACCATTCTTGCATCCTCTGCAATTTTGCATCAACTGCAATATCGGGTGACGGAGGTCACACCCTCGCGGCGTCAGACCTCGCCGAACCCGCCCTCGACGGCCTCGACCACCGCGCGCACCGCGTCCGCGGCCTGCGGCCCCTCCCCCGTGACCGTGAGCTCCTGCCCGCCGGTCGCGCCGAGCTTCATGAGCTCGAGGACGCTCGCCCCGTTGACGCCGTCGATCGCGACGCTCGCGTCGAACCCCGCGACCAGGCGCGCGAGCACCGCGGCGGGCCGGGCGTGCAGGCCGAGCGGGTTGCGCAGCGTCACGACGGCGCGGGCCTCCCCCGCCGGCGGGGCGCCGTCCGCAGCGTGCTCCTCCCCGGCCTCCGGTGCCGCGGCGGGGACGGCGAACGTGCCGCCCGCGTGCTCCGCGGACGCGAGGACCTCGGCCACGTCGCCGCCGCCGTGCGCGGTGACGGCCGCCGCGACGGCACCCTCGACGAACGGCGCGTCCGCGAGCAGCACGCGCCCGTCGAAGCCGTCCTCCAGGTCCAGCACCGACTCGACCGTCATCACGGCCGAGCCCAGGTCCGCGAGCACGACGACGCCGTCCGCGACGCGCAGCGCCTCCTCGATCGCCCCGGAGACGCGGTCGTAGCTCGTGCCGAGACCGCCGTCGTCCGTGCCGCCCGCCGCGAGCAGCAGGACGCCGGGCGCCATCTGCGCGGACAGCTCGACGGCCCCCTGCGCGAGGCGCTGCGAGTGCGAGACGAGGACGAGCGCGACCCGGGCCCGCGTGCCGACCGGTCCGGCCACGCCGCTCACGCCGCCGCCGCGTCGCGCGCGGCCTCGAGCAGGATCGCGGTCGACGTCGCGCCCGGGTCCTGGTGGCCCGCGCTGCGCTCGCCGAGGTAGCTCGCCCGGCCCTTCGTCGCCACGAGCGGCACGGTCGCCTCGGCGCCCTCGCGCGCGGCCCGGGCGGCGGCCGCGAGGACGTCGGCCGTCGAGCCGCCCGCGTCGGCCGCGGCCTCCGCCGCGTCGACCGCGGGCTGCCAGGCGTCGACCATGGTCTTCTCGCCGACCTGCGCCTTGCCGCGCGCGGAGATGCCCTCGAGCGCGCCCTCGAGCAGCGCCACGACGCCGTGCGCGTCGAGCTCCGCGAGACCGGTCACCTTCGCGGCACGGAGGTACGCGGTCCCGTAGAGCGGGCCCGAGGCGCCGCCGACGGACGACATGAGCGTCGTGGCCACGAGCTTGAGCACGTCGCCGATCTGACCGGGCGGCTGCTCCCCGGCGGCCGCCCCGTCGAGCTTGGCGACCACCGCGCGGAAACCCCGGTCGAGGTTCTCGCCGTGGTCGCCGTCACCGATCTGGCGGTCCAGCTCCGTCAGCTCGTCCCGTGCCGCCGCGATCCGCTCCGCGCTCAGCCGGGTCCATCGCTCGGCCCAGGCCACGTCCAGCGTCATGCCCCACCTCTCCTCGCCGTCGAGCCGGCGGTGCGCCGGCTCCCGGAGACTGCACGAAAGGGCACCCGCTCACCAGCGCAGCGCGGCCGTGTGGACGGGAGCGTCCCACAGGGCGGTGAGCTCGTCGTCCAGGCGCAGCACGGTGACCGACGCACCCTGCATCTCCAGCGACGTGACGTAGTTGCCGACGAGCGAGCGCGTCACGCGTACGCCGCGCCCTTCGAGCAGCCTCCTCGCCTGACGATAGACGACGTACAGCTCGGACAGCGGGGTACCGCCCATTCCGTTAACGAACAGCAACACGTCCTCGCCGTCGGCGAGGCCCAGGTCGTCGGCCACGGGATCGACCAGCCGCTGCGTGATCTCGTCCGCCGACGCGAGCGGGATCCGGTGCCGCCCGGGCTCGCCGTGGATCCCGATGCCGATCTCGACCTCGTCGTCGCCGAGGTCGAAGCTCGGCCGGCCCACGTGCGGCACGGTGCACGCCGTGAGGGCGACGCCCATCGAGCGCACGTTCGCCACGACGCGCCCGGCGATCTCCGTCACGGTCCCGAGGTCGTCACCGCGCTCGGCCGCCGCGCCCGCGATCTTCTCGACCGCGACCGTCCCCGCCACGCCGCGCCGGCCCGCGGTGTAGAGCGAGTCCTCGACCGCGACGTCGTCGTTGACGAGGATGCTCGTGACCTGGGTGCCCTCGGCCTCGACGAGCTCGACCGCCGTCTCGAAGTTCAGCACGTCGCCCGTGTAGTTCTTGACGATCGCGAGCACGCCGGCGCCCGAGTCGGCGCCGAGGATCGCCGGGACGATCTGGTCGGGCGTCGGCGAGGTGAACACGGCGCCCGGCACCGCGGCGTCGAGCATCCCCGGCCCGACAAAGCCGGCGTGCAGCGGCTCGTGGCCCGAGCCGCCGCCCGAGACCAGCCCGACCTTGCCGGCCACCGCGCCGCCGGCGCGCGACACGTACGGGGGTGCGAGGTGCACCTGCACGAGGTCGGCGTGCGCCTGGCCGAAGCCCTCGAGGGACTCCGTCACCGCGTCCTGGGGATCGTTGAGCAGCTTCTTCACCGGTCATCCCTCCATCGGTCCGTGCGCCCGGTCCTCCGGGCGCCGACAGCCCCCGCGACGTCGGCAGGGCGCGCCCGGCGTGCCCGCCGCCGTCGTCGCCTCCATCAAACACCCGGCCGCCGCGCGCCGCGCGGCGTCCGGGCGTCAGCCGCGACCGAGCAGGACGCGCGCGTCGGCCACCGTCACGACCGAGCCCGTGACCAGGACGCCCGTGCCCGTGCCGACGCCCACGGCGTCGTCGCGCTCGACGAGGTCGACCGCCACCTGGAGCGCCTCGTCGAGGCGCTCGGTGCTGTGCACGCGGTCCTCGCCGAAGACGTCGGCGGCGAGCTCGGCGAGCTCCGTCGGGTCGGCCGAGCGCTCCGAGCTGTTGCGCGTCACGACGATCTCCGCGAGCACCGGCTCGAGTGCCGCGAGGAGCGGCTCGGCGTCCTTGTCGGCCATGATCGCGACGACGCCGACGAGGTGGCGCAGGTCGAACGCCTCGCCGAGCGCCGTCGCGAGCGCCTCGGCCCCCGCGGCGTTGTGCGCCGCGTCGACGAGGACGGTCGGGCTGGACCGCACGACCTCGAGCCGGCCCGGCGACGTGACGTCCGCGAACGCCGCCTCGACGAGCGTGCCGTCGAGCGCCCGTCCGCCGAGGAACGCCTCCACCGCGCCGAGCGCGAGCAGCGCGTTGTGCGCCTGGTGCTCGCCGTGCAGCGGGAGGAACACCTCGGTGTAGAGCGCGGCGGGCGTGCGCAGGTCGAGGAGCTGTCCGCCGACCGCGACCTGGCGCGCGGCGACGTCGAGGTCGACGCCCTCGCGCAGCAGGCGCGCGCCGACGCGCTCCGCCCGCGCCCGCAGCACCTCCTCGACCTCGGCGCGCTGCGCCGCCGAGACGACGGTCGCGCCCTCCTTGACGATGCCCGACTTGACCGTCGCGATCTCCTCGAGCGTGCTCCCGAGCCACCGCTCGTGGTCGAGCGCGACGGGCGTCACGACGGCGACCTCCGCGTCGACCACGTTGGTCGAGTCCCACTCGCCGCCCATGCCGACCTCGACGATCGCGACGTCGACGGGCGTGTCCGCGAACGCGGCGAACGCCACGCCCGTGAGGACCTCGAAGAAGCTCAGCTGCGACTGCCCGGTCTCCGCGAGCTCGGCGTCGACGACCTGCACGTAGGGGTAGACGTCCTCCCACACCTCGACGAACCGGCGCGGCGAGAGCGGCTCGCCGTCGACGACGATCCGCTCGGTGACGCTCGTCAGGTGCGGGCTCGTGAACAGGCCGGTGCGCAGGCCGTGCTCGCGCACGAGCCGCTCGGCGACGCGCGCGGTGCTCGTCTTGCCGTTGGTCCCGGTGAGGTGGATCGTCCGGAACGCGTGCTGCGGGTCGCCCAGCAGCTCGAACAGGCGCCGCACCCGGTCGATCGTCGGGTCGAAGTCGTGCTCGGGAGCACGGGACACGATGTGCTGGTAGACGCGCTCGAGGTCCGCCTGCGCGGCGGCGTCCTCCGCCGCCGCGCGGGCGTCCTTCGCGCTCTGCCGGCGTGCGGCGCCGGGGTCCTTGCGCGGGGCGCTCACAGGATCACCGCCGTGTCCGGGACGGTGCCGTCGGCCTTCTCGACGCGCACGGAGCGCACGTCGGTCGGCGACGTCTCGACGACGACCTCGACCGCGAGCGTCTCGCGCGCGACGAGGTCGCGGTGCTCCTCGACGGCCGCGAGCCACTCGCCCGGCACGTCGAGCGAGAGCCGGATGCGGTCGGCGACGTCGAGCCCGGCGGCCTTGCGCGCGTCCTGCACGTCGCGGATCACGTCGCGTGCGTAGCCCTCGGCGAGCAGCGCGTCGTCGAGCGCGAGGTCGAGGACGGCGAACCCGCCGCTCGCGAGCACCGCGGCGGCGACGCTCGGCGCCTCGCCCTCGGCGACGCCGCGGTCGGCGACCACCGTCGTCAGCTCGTACTCCGCGGGCAGGAGCGCGACGTCGCCGTCGTCCGTCGTCACGACGACCTCCCCGGCCTCGTCCACGCGCCACGCACCGGCCTTCGCCGCCTTGATGACGGCCTGGACCCCGCGGCCCAGGCGCGGGCCCGCGGCGCGGGCGTTGACCGCGAGGCGCTGCGTGATGCCGAAGCGCTCCGCGGCGTCCGAGTCGGTCGGCTCGAGCTCGACGGCCTTGACGTTGAGCTCGCGCGCCAGCAGGTCCGTGTACGGCGCGAGCGCCCCCGGGTCGTCCACGACGACCGTGAGCCGCGCGAGCGGCTGGCGCACCCGGAGCTGGTGCGCCTTGCGCAGGCCGAGCGCGGCCGACGCGACGGCGCGGACCTCGTCCATCGCGGCGACGAGCGCCGGGTCGGCGACGAGGGACGCGTCCGGGACGTGACGCACGGCCACGGCGGACGAGCCGTCCTCGCCGACGAACCGCTCGCCGACCTCCTCGGTGGACGCCGGCCAGTCCGTGAGGTGGACCGAGCGCCCGCCGGTCAGGCCGCGCCACACCTCCTCCGCGAGCAGCGGGGCGAGCGGCGCCATGACGCGCGTGAGCGTCTCGAGCGCCGTGTACAGCGTGTCGAACGCGTCGGCGTCCTCCGCCCAGAACCGGTCGCGCTGGGTGCGCACGTACCAGTTGGTCAGGACGTCGAGGTGCTCGCGCACGGTCTCGCACGCGCCGGCGATGTCGTACGCGTCGAGCTGCCCCGTGACGCGCACGACGAGGTCGTGGGTCCGGGCGAGCAGGTAGCGGTCGAGGGCCGGGAGCCCGGCCACGCGCTCGGGGGCCACCTTCTGCGCG
The DNA here is from genome assembly GCF_049538415.1 of Cellulosimicrobium sp. AB352. Classification (NCBI taxonomy): domain Bacteria; kingdom Bacillati; phylum Actinomycetota; class Actinomycetes; order Micrococcales; family Promicromonosporaceae; genus Cellulosimicrobium; species Cellulosimicrobium sp. AB352. The sequence goes on from NZ_JBMVFX010000027.1 coordinate 32,898, forward strand.
ACGTACCCGGCGGGCTCGACGGGCTCGCCCGCCCGCGCCTGAGCCTTCGACGTGTTCGCGTACAGGGTGAAGAAGTAGTACGTGCTCCAAAGCGGCAGCAGCACCTGGCGCACCGCGTCGCGGATCCCGTCCTCGGTGACGACGAGGTTGCCGCCGCGCAGGATGGGCGAGCTCATGAGGAACCAGCGCATCGCGTCGGAGCCGTCGCGGTCGAAGACCTCGTTGACGTCCGGGTAGTTGCGCAGCGACTTGCTCATCTTGCGGCCGTCGGAGCCCAGCACGATGCCGTGCGAGACGGCCGAGCGGAACGCCGGGCGGTCGAACAGCGCGGTCGCGAGCACGTGCAGCGTGTAGAACCAGCCGCGCGTCTGGCCGATGTACTCGACGATGAAGTCGCCGGGGTTGTGGTGCTCGAACCAGTCGGTGTTCTCGAACGGGTAGTGCACCTGCGCGTAGGGCATGGACCCCGAGTCGAACCAGACGTCCATGACGTCCTCGACGCGGCGCATGGTCGAGCGGCCCGTCGGGTCGTCCGGGTTGGGGCGCGTGAGGCGGTCGACGAACGGCCGGTGCAGGTCCGGCTCGCCCTTCTCGTTGCGCGGGAGGGTGCCGAAGTCCCGCTCGATCTCGGCGAACGAGCCGTACACGTCGACGCGCGGGTGCTGCGGGTCGTCCGAGCGCCACACGGGCACCGGGCTGCCCCAGAACCGGTTGCGCGTGATCGACCAGTCGCGCGCGTTCTCCAGCCACTTGCCGAACTGGCCGTGCTGGATGTGGTCGGGCGTCCACGAGATCTGCTCGTTGAGCTCGACCATGCGGTCCTTGAACTTCGACACCGCGACGAACCACGACGACACGCCCATGTAGATGAGCGGCTTGCGGCAGCGCCAGCAGTGCGGGTAGGAGTGCGCGTACGACTCACGGCGCAGCAGCACCGTGCCGGGGCTCGTCGCGCCGAGCGGGAGGTCCGGCGTCTCCTCCCCCTGCGCGGCCGCGGCGTCGTGGCGCGTGCGGCCCTTGAGGTGGTCGATGATGAGCGCGTTCGCGTCGAAGACCTGGAGGCTCTCGTAGTCGACGACGGGGAAGACGAACTTGCCGTCGGACGCGACCGGCAGCACCGGCTCGACGCCCTCGCGGTCGGAGACGACCTTGTCCTCCTCGCCGAACGCGCCGGCGTTGTGCACGAGCCCGGTGCCGTCCGTGGTCGTGACGAAGTCGGCCTCGACGACCCGGTGCGCGCCGGCGTGCCCGGCGAAGTACGAGAACGGCGGCGTGTACGACCGCCCGACGAGGTCGGCGCCCGTGAGCCGCTCGACGACCTGCGTCGTCACGTCCTCGACGCCCTCGTCGGCGAGCTCGCGCGCGTACGCCTCGAGGCGCTCCGCGGCGATCACGTAGCGCTCCTTGACGCCCGTGAACGACGACTCCACGACGACGTACTCGACGTCGGGGCCGACCATGACGAACAGGTTGGACGGCAGCGTCCAGGGCGTCGTCGTCCAGATGAGCGCGAGCTCGCCCGTCTCGAGCCGGAAGCCGACGGTGACCGCCGGGTCCTGGCGGACCTGGTACACGTCCTCGTCCATGCGCAGCTCGTGGTTGGACAGCGGCGTCTGGTCGTTCCAGCAGTAGGGCAGCACGCGGAAGCCCTCGTAGACGAGGCCCTTGTCGTAGAGCTGCTTGAACGCCCACAGGACCGACTCCATGAACGTCGGGTCGAGCGTCTTGTAGTCGTGCTCGAAGTCGACCCAGCGCGCCTGGCGGGTCACGTAGTCCTGCCACTCGCTCGTGTACTTGAGCACCGACGCGCGGCACGCGTCGTTGAACCGCTCGATCCCCAGCTCGAGGATCTCCTCCTTGGTCTTGATCCCGAGCTGGTCCATCGCCTCGAGCTCGGCGGGCAGGCCGTGCGTGTCCCAGCCGAAGCGACGCTCGACGTGCTTGCCGCGCATCGTCTGGTAGCGCGGCACGACGTCCTTCGCGTAGCCCGTGAGCAGGTGCCCGTAGTGGGGCAGGCCGTTGGCGAACGGCGGGCCGTCGTAGAAGACGAACTCGTTGCTGCCGTTCTCCCCGGCGGGGTTGCGCTCGACCGAGGCGCGGAACGTGTCGTCCGCCTCCCAGTAGGCGAGGACCTCGCGCTCGATCGCGGGCAGGTCCGGGGAGGCGGGGACGCCGAACGCGGCTCCGGGGTGCGCGTCGGCGGCGGACGAGGGTGCGCGGTGCAGCGGGTAGGCCATGGTCTCGAGGACTCCGGTGAGGTAGCGGTCGGCGGGGTGTCCGCCGTGGTGGTACGGGTCGGTCGTGCTCTCCTGCGAGGACGACTCCCCCACCTGGGGCGGGCTCGCCGCGGTACCACCTCGCTTGCCGGCGCCGTCCCCGCAGGTGCCCGACGGCGTCGGGCACCACGGGCGGTCGCCGACCGCTCGTCGCAGGCTGTGACGGGCCCACCCGTCCGGGTCTAGTGAGGACCTGCCGCGGGCCGTCAGGCCTGCCCCGCGGCGGGGTTCCCGTTCTTCCGGAGGCTCGCCGGTGATGGCCGGGTCGACGCCTGTGCCTCCATGGTAGCCGCCGCCCGGCGGCGCGCGGTGTAGGCGTCGATGTCGCGCGCGACGAGCCACTCGAGCGTGAGCGGCGGCCCGGCGGCGGCCGACGGGGCGGGAGCGGCGGGGAGGGCGGGTGCCGACGACGGCACCGTGGTCGGGCGGTAGCGGGGGAAGTGCGGGGGAACGTACATGGTGGTCTCGCGTCCTGTGCTCGGCTGGCGTCCGTGGGTGCAGACCCGGTCGTGGCGTCGGACTCATCGCTGAGCCGTGGCGCGGGACCGGCGACCGTCACGCCCCGTCGCAGGGAGGGAGGGGCGGGAGGCTGCTCGCGGACACCAGGTCGAGGCTGCGCAGGGCGCCGCGAGCCCTCAACAACAGGTGGCGGCGCGGACCCGCGGGCGCGCGAGGACGAGCGGGCTGCTCGTGGGGCGCGCGGAGGTCACCCGCACATGGTGCCAGCACGCCCGTCGCGGGACAACCTCCGGTCCAGGACCCGGGCCTCTCGCCTGCCCCTCGCCTGCCCCCGGTCTCCGGCACGGGCCGGGCCGGTCACCGGACGCGGACGGCGACCTCGTGCCAGCCCGAGGCGCCGTCGGGCGCGGGCGGGGCGACGTCGGCCGTCTGGGTGCGCCCGTCCGCGTCGGTCGCCCGGACCGTCAGCCGGTGCTCCCCCGGCGTCGCGTCCCACGCGTACGACCACTGCCGCCACGTGTCCGGGCCGACGGTGGCGGCGAGCGTCGCGGCGCGCCACGGGCCGTCGTCCACGCGCACCTCGACGCCCTCGACGCCCGTGTGCTGGGCCCACGCCACGCCCGCGACGACGACGTCCCCCGCGTCCACGGCCGCGCCGTCGCGCGGGGTGTCGACGCGCGACGCGAGCTTGATCGGCCCGCGCTCCGACCACCCGCGCGTGGACCAGTAGGCGACGTCGTCGGCGAAGGTCGTGACCTTGAGCTCGGTGACCCACTTCGTCGCGGACACGTAGCCGTACAGCCCGGGCACGACGAGCCGGGCGGGGAACCCGTGCTCGGCCGGCAGCGCCTCGCCGTTCATCCCGACGGCGAGCAGGCTCGCCCGGTCGGGGTCGGTGAGGGCGTCGAGCGGCGTGCTCGCCGTCCACCCGTCGGCGCTCGTGGAGAGCACCATGTCGGCGCCGTCCTGCACGCCCGCGCGCGCGAGCAGCTCGCGCACCGGGTACCCGAGCCACCGCGCGTTGCCCACGAGGTCCCCGCCGACCTCGTTGGACACGCACGTGAGCGTGAGGTCGTGCTCGACGAGCGGGAGCGCGAGCAGCTCGTCGAGCGTGATCTCGAACGGGTCGTCGACGAGCCCCGAGACGCGCAGCGTCCACGACGCCGGGTCGACCTGCGGCACGCGCAGCGCCGTGTCGATGCGGTAGAAGTCCGCGTTCGGGGTGACGTACGGCGCGAGCCCGGGGACGCGCAGGTCCGCCCCGGCGGGGACGGCGGGGGCCGGGGTCGCGGGGGCGGGCAGCCGCAGCGCGTCGCGCGCTGCCGTCACGGCGCGCGAGCCGGCGGACACCGCGCGCGACGTCGCGAGCGCGACGACGCCAGCCGCCGCGGCGAGTCCCGTGACGAGGAGGAACCGGCGGCGGTCGAGGCCGCCGGGCGTCGTCGTCGCGTCGTCGGAGCCGGAGGGCGCGGCCGGGCCGCGCAGCGTCCGGAGCGTCGCGCGCAGCAGCAGCACGGCGACCCCCACGCCGACCAGGCTCGGCAGCGCCCAGGCCACGTTCCCGCCCGGCCGGGAGGCGGCGACGACCGCGCCGACCGCCCCGACGGCGGCGAGGAGCAGCGCGCCGGCTGGCGGGCGGCGGAGCTCGAGCCAGCCGCTGACGGCCGCGCCCGCGGCGAGCGCGACGCCCATGACCCCGAGCAGCACGGCCTTGTCCGCGGTGCCGAAGGTCGCGACGGCCCAGTCCTTGAGGGGCCCGGGCACCGCGTCGACGACGCCCGCACCGGCGGCGAACAGCGGGCTCGACCCGGGCGCGACGACGGCCGCGACGAGCTCGGCGACGGCGAACCCGACGGCCGCCGCGACGACGCCCGCGAGCGCCGCCCGTGCACCCGCGTGCCCGGCTGCCTGCCGCTGCCCCGTCATGCGCGTCCTCCCGTGGTCCAGTAGACGCCGGGCGTGCCCCGGGCGCCATCCTCGGTTCGGAGCGGCGCCGCTCCCGGACGGGTCGGGGTCAGCGGGCGGACGCGTCGGCGTCGGGAGCGGGCTCCACGCCCTTCGGGACGAGCGGCGCGCGCCACAGGGAGTACGTCGAGGCCTGCGCGACGGGCCGCAGGATCAGCGAGTCGATGTTCACGTGGTGCGGGCGCGTCACGGCGAACGTCACGACGTCGGCGACGTCGTCGGCGGTGAGCGGGTCCACGACGCCCTCGTAGACGGCGTCGGCCCCCGCCTGGTCCCCGTGGTAGCGGTTGAGCGAGAACTCGGGCGTGCGCACGAGGCCCGGCGCGATCTCGATGACGCGGATCGGCTCGCCCACGAGCTCGAGGCGGAGCGTCTTCGCGACGCCGAGCAGCGCGTGCTTGGACGCGACGTAGCCGGAGCCGCCGACGTAGGTGTCGTGGCCCGCGGTCGACGTCATGAGCACGATGTCGCCGCGACGCGACGCGCGCAGGAGCGGCAGGAACTCCCGGGTCACGCGCACGGTGCCGAGCACGTTCGTCTCGTACATCGCGCGCCACTCGTCGATCTTCGCCTCGTCGACCGGGTCGACGCCGAGGCCGAAGCCCGCGATGTTGAGCAGCGCGTGCACGGGCCCGCGTGCACCTGCCTCGGCGACGAGGCGCGCGACGTCGTCGTCGGAGGTCACGTCGCCGACCACGGGGTGGGCGCCCGTGCGCTCCGCGACCTCGGCGAGCCGGTCCGCGCGGCGCGCGAACGCCACGACGTCCCAGCCCCGGGCGCGCAGGAACCGCACGCACGCCTCCCCGATGCCCGACGACGCGCCGGTCACCACGGCGCGCAGGGGCGAGGTCGCAGGGGCGGGGGCGGGCGGGTACGACGTCTCGGTCACGACGCACACTCTGTCACGGCCGCGTGTGTAGGCTGGACGACGGACCGCGAACCCCTCGATCGTTCGCCGGAGCGACCTCGTCCTTGGGTCGCGGGTCCGCCCGACGCGAGATGGCGCGTCCGACCCTGGAGAGCCCGCGTCCCCGCCCGGGGGCAGCCGTCCGGCTCTCTCCCCGCCTCGCACCCGGAGCAGCTCCGTGCCCTCGCGCCTCACGCCGTCCCCCGTCTCCCGCCGACCCGTCCGCGCCGCCGTCGGCGCGTCGGCCCTCGCCCTCGTGCTCGCCGCCTGCTCGTCCGGCACGACGCCCGGGGGCGACCCGACCTCTGCGGGCGGCGCGACCTCGTCGAGCACGCCCGGGAGCACCGCGTACCCGCTCACGCTCGACGACTGCGGGTTCGAGGTGACGTTCGACGCCGCGCCCGAGCGCGTCGTGACGATCAAGTCGAGCACCACGGAGATGCTCCTGGCCCTCGGGCTCGGCGACCGGATCGTCGCGAGCGCGTTCGCCGACGGGCCGGTGCCCGACTCGCTGGCCGACGCCGCCGCGGACGTCCCCGCCGTCGTGGAGCCGCTCTCGGACCAGGTCCCGGGTGCCGAGGCGGTCCTGGAGACCGAGCCCGACCTCGTCTACGCGGGCTGGGAGTCCAACCTCACGGCCGACGGCGCCGGCGACCGCGAGACCCTCGCGCAGCTCGGCGTCGCGACCTACGTCTCCCCCGCCGCGTGCAAGGCGCCGGAGTACATGCCGGACCCGCTGACGTTCGACGACGTGTTCGCCGAGATCACCGAGGTCGGCACGATCTTCGACGCGCAGGACGCCGCGGCGGACCTCGTCGCGGAGCAGCGCGCGACGCTCGACGGCGTCGTCCGCGACGACCGCGGCCTGACCGCCCTGTGGTACTCGTCGGGCGACGACATCCCGTACGTCGGGGCGGGCATCGGCGCGCCGCAGATGATCATGGACGCCGTCGGGCTCGAGAACGTCGCGGGCGACGTGCACGACACCTGGACGTCGTACGCGTGGGAGGAGGCGGTCGCCGCCGACCCGGACGTGCTCGTCCTCGTCGACGCCGCCTGGAACACCGCCGAGGCGAAGATCGAGCGGCTCGAGTCCAACCCGGCCACGGCCGAGATGACGGCCGTCCGCGAGGGCCGCTACCTGACGATCCCGTTCCCGGCGACCGAGGCGGGCGTGCGCAACGTCGACGCCGTCGTGGACCTCGCCGCGCAGCTGGAGGCGCTCGACCTGTGACGACCCTGCGCACCCGGCCCGCGCCCGCCGCCGCCGACCGTCGCCCGGACGGCACCGACCCGGCCGGTCGCGCGCGGCGCGGCGCGGCCTGGTGGGTGCCGGCCGGCGTCGTCGCGCTCGTCGCGACGGTACTCGTCACGGTGACGATCGGGCCGGCGGACCTCGCCGTGGGCGAGGTGTGGCGCTCGGTCGCGACGCACCTCGGGCTCGGCGGGCCGCTGGGCCTGGAGCCGCTCGGCGCCCTGCAGGACGGCATGGTGTGGCAGCTGCGGCTCCCCCGCGTGCTCACGGCGGCGGCCGTGGGCGCCGGGCTCGCCGTGTGCGGCGTCGTCATGCAGTCGCTCACGCGCAACCCGCTCGCCGACCCCTACCTGCTCGGGCTGTCCTCCGGCGCGTCGCTCGGCGCGGTGCTCGTCCTGGTCGCGGGCTGGACGGTCCTGCTCCCCGTCGCGGCGTTCGGCGGCGCGGTGCTCGCGCTCGTCGCCGCGCTCGGGCTCGCGGGCGCGCTCGGCGCGCTCACGCCCACACGGACCGTGCTCGCCGGGCTCGCGGTGAGCCAGCTCGCGGCGGCCGCGACGAGCTTCGTCATCTTCTGGTCGGCCACCGGCGACTCGTACCGCGAGATCCTGTCGTGGCTCATGGGGTCCGTCGCGGGCGCGACGTGGACCTCGGTCGCGGTCGCGGGCGGCGCGACGCTCGTGCTCGGGACGCTGCTCGCGTCGACCGGCTCGGTGCTCGACGCCTTCACCTTCGGCGACACGGCGGCCTCCGCGCTCGGCGTCGACGTCGCGCGCGTGCGCTGGACGCTCCTCGTGGGCGTCGCGCTGCTCACCGGCGCGCTCGTGTCCCAGTCGGGGTCCATCGGGTTCGTCGGCCTGATCCTGCCGCACGCGGTGCGGCTCCTCACCGGCGCGCGGCACCGGCTGCTCCTGCCGCTCTCCGCGCTGTTCGGCGCGACGTTCCTCGTCTGGGCCGACACGCTCGCGCGCACGGTCTTCGCGCCGCGCGAGCTGCCCGTCGGCATCGTCACCGCCGCGATCGGCGCCCCGGTGTTCGCCCTGCTGCTGTGGCGCGGACGGAGGACCGCGTGAGCGCCCCCGCCGTCGTGGGCACGACCGGGCTCGACGCGGAGCGCGTGTCGTGGTCGGTCGACGGTCGGCTGATCCTCGACGGCGTGGACTGCACCGCGCCCCCGGGTGCGGTGAGCGGGCTGCTCGGCCCGAACGGCTCCGGGAAGTCCACGCTCCTGCGCGTGCTCGCGGGCGTCCGGGCGCCGTCGGCGGACCCGGGCGGGGAGGGCGCCCGCGTGCGGTTCGACGGCGCCGACCTGCTCGCGCTGCCGCGCCGGCAGCGGGCGCGGGTGCTCGCGCTCGTCGAGCAGGACGCGACGACCGACCTCCCGCTCTCCGTGCTCGACGCCGTGCTGCTCGGCCGCATCCCGCACCGGTCGCTCCTCGCGGGCGACTCCGCGACCGACCGCGACCTCGCCCGCGCGGCGCTCGCCCGCGTCGGGATGGCGGGGTTCGCGGACCGCGAGGTCGCGACGCTCTCCGGCGGCGAGCGCCAGCGCGTGCACCTCGCGCGCGCCCTCGCGCAGGAGCCCGCCCTCCTGCTGCTCGACGAGCCGACCAACCATCTCGACATCGCCGCGCAGCTCGACACGATGCGCGTCCTGCGCGACCTCGCGGACGACGGCGTCACCGTGCTCGCCGCGCTCCACGACCTCAACCTCGCGGCCCAGACGTGCGACCACGTCGTCGTGCTGGCGGACGGCCGCGTCGTGGCGGCGGGCGACGTCCACGACGTGCTCGTGCCCGACGTGCTGGACCCCGTCTACGGCGTGCGGTGCGAGGTCCTCACGCACCCGCGCACCGGCAGGCCGGTGCTGACGTTCGAGCCCCCGGCCTGAGGAACCCTCAGAAGCCGCGCAGTCGTTCGAGGCGCACGCGCAGCGTCACGGCGTAGTCGTCGTGGAAGCCGTCGGGCGTCGTGCCGAGGCCGCGGATGCCGTCGTCGTACTTCGCGTCGTACGCCGCGCGCTCCGCGGCCGAGAGACCGTCGTCGTCGACCGACGCCGTGCCGGTGAGCACGACGACGTCGCCGCCCGACGGGGTGCTGTTGAGGTGCACCGCGACGCGGGGGTTCGCGCGGACGTTGCGCAGCTTGGCCGTGCGCGGCTGGGACTTCACGACGACCTCGTCGGCGCCGTCCCAGCGGAACCAGACCGGCGTCGGCTGCGGCGTGCCGTGCGGGTCCACGGTGACGAGCCACACGACCTGCTCGTCGGCGAGCCGCGCCGCAGCGCGTGAGCCGAGGCGCGTCGTGCTGTCGACCGCGGGCACGGTCAGGCCTCCTCGGCCGCGGCGAGGCGCGGCAGCTCGATCGCGGGGCAGCGGTCCATGACCATGTCGAGGCCCGCGTCGCGCACGCGCCGCGCGGCGTCCTCGTCGATCACGTCGAGCTGGAACCACACCGCCTTCGCGCCGATCGCGATCGCCTGGTCGGCGACGTCGCCCGCGAGCTCGGAGCGCACGAACACGTCGACGACGTCGACGGGGAACGGGACGTCCGCGAGGCTCGCGTACCCCTGCTCGCCGTGAACGGTCTCCGCCGACGGGTGCACGGGCACGACCCGCTTGCCGTGCTGCTGCAGCACGCGCGCGACCCCGTACGCGGCGCGCGCGGTGTTGTTCGACAGGCCGACGACGGCCCAGGTCTCGGTGCCCTCCAGGACCCGACGGACGGTGTCCTGCTCGTCGGCCGGCACGGCCGCTGTGACGTCGCTCATGTCGTGCGCAACCGGGTCCCGGCCGCGGCTATTCCGCGGCCGGACCCGGCGCGGGCATCCGCGAACCTCAGACCAGCGCGAGGCCGAGCAGCGCGCTCGACGCCGCACCGGCCACCGTCCGCACGTGGTTCCACGCGAGCCAGCGCGGCAGGAACGCCGTCCACGCCGCCGCCAGGTCGCCCTCGCGGGCCGCGGCGTCGAGCCGCTCGTTGAGCGGGACGTTGCCCACGGCCGTCACGCCGAGGATCCCGACGACCGCGACAACCGCGCCCGCGAGCGCCCGTCCCGCCCCGGAGTCCCCGCCGACGAGTCCGACGACGGCCGCCGCCGCGGGGAGCAGGACGCTCGCGGCGAGCAGGAGCATCAGCGGCGGCCGGAGCGCGTCGCGGTTGATCGCGACCATCGCGGCGCCGCCCTCGCCCGGCGGGAGGCGGCGCAGCCCACCCATCACGAACGTCGAGAACGCGAAGAGCACGCCGCCCGCGAGCCCCGTCGCGACGGCGGCCGCCACGACGAGGGTCGCGAAGGCAGTCACGGCGTGGTCTCCACCGTGCGCGTGCCGGCGACGGTGCCCGCGACCCACGCGCCCGCCTCGCGCGCCGCGTACTCGCGGAAGTCCCGCGGCTCGCGGCCGAGCGCGACGCGGACGCCGTCGGTCACGGGGGTCCCGCGCCCGTCGAGCACCTCGGTGAAGAGGTACCGCATGAGGTCGACGACGTCGTCGGGCAGCCCGGCCGCAGCGAGGCCCGCGACGAACGCCTCCATGGCGACGGGCTCGTAGCGGACGTCGCGCCCGCTCGCGGCGGCGATCTCCGCGACCGCTTCGTGGAACGTCAGCGCGCGCGGCCCGGTGAGCTCGAGGACGCGCCCCGCGAGGGCGTCGTCCGTGAGGGCCGCGACCGCGACGTCGGCCACGTCCTCGAGGTCGACGAACGGCTCCGCGACGTCGTCGACCGGGAGCGCGAGGACGCCGTCGAGCACGGGCTCGAGGAGGAAGCTCTCGCTGAAGTTCTGGTCGAAGAACGCGCATCGCACGACCGTGCGCGCCGGGAACGCCGCGCCGACGAGCCCCTCCGCGCGCTGCGCCTCGTCCTCGCCGCGCCCCGAGAGCAGCACGAGGCGGCGCGCGCCGGCGTCGTGCGCGCGGGCCGCGAGCCGGGCCACGGTCTCCGGGGCCCCGGGGACCGCGAGGTCGGGCGCGTACGCGACGTACACGGCCGCGGCCCCCGCGAGCGCGGGCTCCCACGTCGCGTCGTCGTCCCAGTCGAAGCGGACGTCGCCGGAGCGCGACGCCCGGCGCACGGGGACGCCGGCCGCGTCGAGCCGGTCGGCGATGCGGCGGCCGGTCTTGCCGGTCGCGCCGAGCACCAGCACGGTGCCGGGCGCAGGTGCCGGTGCGGCCGTGGGTGCCGACGTGCGGACGGGTGCCGCCGACGGGGCGGCGGCGGTGGGCGGGGTCGAGGCAGGCATGGTGTCTCCCGAGGTGCGGCGGGTGGAGCGGTACGGGTCCCACCCAACCCCGGCGCCGCGAGACGTTCCATGGCCGACCGGCTCGCGCGCATACGCGATCGTCTCGCCGCGCGCGGCGTACGCTGACGCGATGGACGTCGTCGCCGGGCTACTCGACGGGCCGCGCGCCCGCGGCGCCTTCCTCCTGCGGAGCCACCTGCGCGCGCCGTGGGGCATGCGCATCGAGGACGAGGCGCCGCTGACGATCGTGCCCGTCCTGCGCGGGTCCGGGTGGGTCGGCCCCGGGGCCGGCGGCACGTCGTCCGACCCGGGCGAGCGCGTCGCCGCGGGCGACGTCGTGCTCCTGCGCGGCCCGGACCACTACGTCGTCGCCGACGCGCCGACCACGGCGCCCCAGGTCGTCGTCGGCCCGGCGTCCGACATGTGCCGGGCGGTCGACGGCGGCCCCTCCCCCATGACCGTGCTCGGCGTGCGGTCGTGGGGGAACGACCCGGACGGCGAGACCGTCATCGTCACGGGCACGTACCCGCTCGACGGCGAGGTCGGGCGCCGGGTGCTGCGCGTGCTGCCCCAGCGCGTGGTCCTGCGCCGCGGGGACGTGGACGGGACGCTCGTCGAGATGCTCGCCCGGGAGGTCGTGCAGGACCTCCCGGGGCAGGAGGCGGTGCTCGACCGCCTCCTCGACCTCCTCCTCATCTCGTGCCTGCGCACGTGGCTCTCGCGCGACGACGCGCCGGGCTGGTACCGCGCCGATGCCGACCCCGTCGTCGGGGCCGCGCTGCGGCTCATCCACCACGACCCGGCGCGTGCCTGGACCCTCGACGCGCTCGCGCGGGAGGTGGGACTGTCGCGCGCGGCGTTCTCGCGCCGCTTCACGGTGCTCGTCGGCGAGCCGCCGATGGGCTACCTCACCGGCTGGCGGCTCGACCTGGCCGCCGACCTCCTCCTCGAGCCGGACGCGACGCTCTCCGCGGTCGCGCGCGCCGTCGGGTACGCGACGCCGTTCGCGCTGAGCGCCGCGTTCAAGCGCGTGCGCGGCGTGAGCCCGGCGGAGCACCGGGCGCGCGCCGGTGCGGCGTGAGCACTCAGCGCGCGACGGGCACGAGCTCGAGGTCCCGCAGCGCGCCGTCGTCGACGACGGCCGTGAGGAACGTCCCGACCGGCTGCCGACGGCGGTCCGTCGGCGATCCGGGGTTGAGCAGGCGCAGGCCGCCCGGCGACGTCGTGTCCCAGGGGATGTGGCTGTGCCCGAACACGAGCACGTCCACGTCGGGGAACGCGGCGTCGGCGCGACGCTCACGCCCGTCCTTCCCGCCCGTCTCGTGCACGACGGCGAGCCGCAGCCCCTCGACCGTGGTGCGCGCCACCTCGGGCAGGCGCGCGTGCAGGTCGGGGCCGTCGTTGTTCCCCGCGACCCCGACGAGGCGCGCCGCGCGCGCCTCCAGCGCGTCGAGCAGGTCGGCGCTCACCCAGTCGCCCGCGTGCACGACGACGTCCGCGTCGTCGACCGCGCGCCACACCTGGTCCGGGAGCGCCCGGGCGCGGACCGGGACGTGCGTGTCGCTGAGCAGGAGGAGTCGGGTGGGCACGCCGCCACGATAGGTCGCGGTCCCGGGGCACGCCGGGTGACGATGGGCCCATGCCGATCCCGCGCTGGGTAGCCCGCAGCAACAGGCGCTTCCTCAACCCCGTCATGCTTCGCGTCGCGACGGGCGTCGGGCCGATGGCCGTCGTCCGCCACGTCGGGCGGCGCAGCGGGCGCGAGTACCGCACCCCGGTCTTCGCGTTCGCCTACCGCGACGGCCCGACCGGTCCGGTCCGCGTCGCGTTCGCCCTCACGTACGGCCCCGACGTGGACTGGGTCCGCAACGTCGAGGCGGCCGGGGAGTTCGTCCTCGAGCGCCGCGGCGTGGAGTACGTCGTCGACGACGTGCGTCGCGTGACCGGCGCGGACGGCCTGCGGCTCCTGCCCGGCTGGACGAGCGCGATCCTGCGGCGCGCGGGCGTCGACGAGTTCCGGACCGGACGGCTGCGCCGGGCACCCGGCCAGCCGGCTGCCATGATGGGGGCATGACCGACCAGCTCTGGATCACCGGCGACCCCGACGCGGACGCGCTGCTCAGCGACGACGCGTTCGCGCTCCTCGTGGGGATGCTGCTCGACCAGCAGTACCCGATGGAGCACGCGTTCGCCGGGCCCCGCAAGATCCGCGACCGCCTCGGCTCGATCGACCCGCGCACCGTGGCGGACACCGACCCCGACGCGTTCGTCACGCTCGCCACGACGCCGCCCGCGATCCACCGCTACGGGCGCTCGATGGCGGGCCGGGTGCAGGAGCTCGCGCGCGTCGTCGTCGACGAGTACGACGGCGACGCGACCCGGATCTGGACCGCGCCGGGCGCGGACGGCGAGCCGACGGGCGCGGAGGTGCTCGCGCGCCTGCGGGCGCTGCCCGGGTTCGGCGACCAGAAGGCGCGCATCTTCCTCGCGCTCCTGGGCAAGCAGCGGGGCGTGCGGCCCGCGGGGTGGCGCGAGGCGGCCGGCCACTACGGGGACGAGGGCTCGCGCCGGTCCATCGCGGACGTCACGAGCCCCGAGTCGCTCGCCGAGGTCCGCACGTTCAAAAAGGCCCAGAAGGCCGCGGCCAAGGCCGCGAAGGGCTGACCGCCGCGCCGCGCGCGGACGCCCGGGTGCGCGACGCACCCCGGCGGCTATCGTCGGCGCGTGACCACGACGACGCCTCCCGCCCCGGGGCTCCCTCCCGCCACGCGCACGCTCCTGGCCCTCGCCGCCGGCGTCGTCGTCCTCGCCGGCGTCCACGCCGCCCGCGAGGTCCTCGCCCCGATGTTCCTCGCGGCGGTCATCGTCATCATCTGCCACCCCGTGCGCTTCCCCCTGGAGCGCCGGGGCTGGCCGCGGTGGGCCGCGACGTCCGCCGTCGTCACGGTCGCGTACCTCATCCTCGCGGCGCTCGTCGCGATGCTCGCGTTCGCGGGCGTCCGGTTCGTGGACCTCGTCCGCGAGTACCTCCCGGCGCTCGTGCGCGCGGTCGACGACGTCGTGGACCAGCTCGCCGCGGTCGGCATCGACACGGACATCGCCGAGGCGGCCACGTCGTGGCTCGACCCGGGACGCGTCGTCAGCCTCGCGGGCAACGTGTCCGGCATGGCCCTGGGCATCGCGACAGCGTTCTTCTTCGTGCTCGCCTACGCGATCTTCATGGCCGCCGACGCCGCGCGGTACTCCACCGCCGGCTCGGTGTTCGGCGCCGAGCGCGCCGCGACGGTCGACCGGGCGACCCGGTTCAGCGGCGGGGTGCGCCGCTACTTCGTGGTCAACGCGTCGTTCGGCGCCGTCGTCGCCGTGATCGACGGCGTCGCCCTGTGGCTCCTGTCGGTCCCGGCCCCGACCGTGTGGGCGATCCTCGCGTTCGTCACGAACTTCATCCCGAACATCGGCTTCGTCCTGGGGCTCGTACCGCCTGTCGTCATGGCGTTCGTGGTCGGGGGCTGGCAGCTCGCGCTCGCCGTCGTCGCGGTCTACTGCGTGGTGAACGTCGTGCTCCAGGTCCTCGTCCAGCCGAAGTTCGTCGCCGACGCGGTGAACCTCAGCCTCACGTTGAGCTTCGTCTCCGTCGTCTTCTGGACGTTCGTCATCGGGCCGCTCGGGGCGATCCTCGCGATCCCGCTCACGCTGCTCGTCCGGGCGCTCGTGCTGGAGCCCGACCCGGGCTCGGGCTGGCTGCGGTGGCTCTCCGGCGACGACGCGCCGCGGCCCGCCGAGGACCCGCGCGGCGCGGGCTCCCCTCCCACCGCCGACGCCGTGCCGGACGGGGACGGCGCCGCTCCGTCGGAGCCCGCGGACCCCGAGGCCGACCCTCAGGTGGAGCCTGAGGGTTCCTCCGTCGAGCGCTTCCCCGCACCGGACGAGCGCTGACCCCCGCCGCACGGTCCGGCCCGGGCCCTGGTGCGCGCGCCACCGCCGTCCCTAGGCTGGTGCTCGGCGGGTGTCCGCCCGTCACCGGCACGGGGAGGAACCATGGCGCACGGAGACATCACGCACATCGACATCCCGGTGAGCGACAACGGCAGGGCCACCCAGTTCTACGGCGAGCTCTTCGGCTGGGAGATCGCGGAAGTGCCCGGCTTCGAGGGCTACCCCATGTGGCAGGCCCCGAACAAGATCAGCGGCGGCGGCCTCGCCCCGCGCTCCGAGGGGTTCACGAGCCCGCGCAGCTACGTCGAGGTCGACTCCATCGAGGAGACGCTCGCCAAGGTCCGTGAGCTCGGCGGGCGCGTCGTGCTGGAGAAGTCGCAGATCAGCCCCACCTCGTGGTGGGCCGCGTTCGAGGACGCCGACGGGAACCAGATCGGTCTCTACGAGGGCACGACGGACGCGGGCTGACCGCGCGCGGCGCGCAGCCGCACGGCCGTCAGGGTCGGGACGACAGCACGCGGCCGTCCGGGTCGTCGGGCCGGCGCGGTCGCAGCGTGGGCGGCGGCGGCCACGGGAGGTCGTAGCGCTCGACGGGGACGTCGATCGCCCCGAAGTCGTCCGTCTGCACGACGACGCCGTCCGGCGTGACCTCGACGAGCCGGACCCGCAGCGGCGGCGCGTCGTCCTGCTCGAGCATCCAGACGTCGGCGAGCCACGCGAGGCTGCTCGCGTCGAGCGCCTCCTCGGCCTCGAGCCAGTCGACCGGTCCGGTGAGCTCGTGCCCGAGCAGCGACACGGCCACCCAGGCGTCGCCCTCGGGGCGGATCCAGCCCACGTGCTCACGGTCGTCGGGGCGGCGGTGCGCGATCCAGTCGGAGGGGAGCATCCGGGCAGGCTAGCGGCGACGACGGGGCGCACGCCAGGGGTTTCGCCGCCGCGGGCGCGCCCCGCCTCAGTCCGCGACCGGCTCGTTCCCGGAGCCCTCGCGGTACCCCTCGGCGAACCCGGCCCGGTAGCCGTCGGCGTACGCGGCCTCCCGCGCGGCGTCGTCCCCCTGCTCGCGGCGCGCGTCGGCCTGCCCGCGGGCGTACGCCTCGGCGCTGCCCTCGCGGAACAGGTCGTCGCCCGAGCCGCGCACGAGCACGCGGGCGCCCGGACCGTCCTCGCTCCCGACGTACCGGCCGAGCCCGCGCACCACGGCGACGGGCCGCCCCGCCGCCTTGCCGCGCACGAGCTCGCTCGCGGCCGCCACCTCGTCGACGACGGCGGTCACGGTCACCGACAGCGGCCGCCCGTGGGAGTCCACGCCGCCGCGCAGGTCCTCCGCGACGACGACCCCCGCTGCCCCGATGCCGATGTCGACGAGGCCGTCGCGCCACGCCCGGCCGGAGGTGTCCGTCACGACGACGCCCAGCCGGTCGAGGCCGAACCGCTCGCGGAGCGCGCCGCGCAGCGCCCGCGCGGAGGCGTCGGGGTCGAGCGGGAGCAGCAGGACCGTGCCCTCCGGGGTGTTCGACGCGTCGACGCCCGCCGCGGCCATGACGAGGCCGAGCCGGTTCTCGACGATGCGCAGCGGCGGCTGGCCGGGACGCTCGCGCGTCGCGACGACGCGCACCGTCTCGTCCGTGATCGCCTGCTCGCGGTCCGCCGCGGCGACGACGCGGGCCTCGGCCTTCGAGACGATCTTGCTCGTCACGACGACGACGTCGCCGTCCGCGAGCGCCTCCCCCGCCAGCAGGTCGCCCACGAGCGCCGCGAGGTCGTCGCCCGGCCGGACCTCGCCGAGGCCCTCGGGCGCCCACACCGTGAGGCGCGCGGACCGGCTGGGGCCCGCGCCGCCGTCGGGCCCGCCAGGTGCGGCGTCGTGCTCACTCATCGCGCGAGCTTCGGGAGCACCTCGCGGCCGAAGACCTCGATCCACTCGCGCTGGTTGCGGCCGACGTTGTGCAGGTAGATGCGGTCGAACCCGAGGTCGACGAACTTCTGGATGTACGCGCGGTGCTCGTCCGGGTCGGCGGAGATCACCATGCGGCCCTCGAAGTCCTCCGGGCGCACGAGCTTGGCCATCTGCTCGAAGTCGTGCGGCGAGCGGATGTCCGCCTTGGGGAACTTCATGCCGCCGTTGGGCCACTCGGTCATCGCGTTCGCGAGCGCCTCCTCGTCGGTCGCGGCCCAGGAGAGGTGGAGCTGGAGCACCTTGGGCATCGCCTCGGGGTCGCGGCCGGACTCGCGCACGCCGTCGTCGAACTTGCCGAACAGCATGGAGATCTTCTCGAGCGGCGCCCCGACGGTGATGAGGCCGTCGGCGTGGCGCCCCGCGCGCTTCGCGGTCACCGGACCGGCGGTCGCGACGAGGATCTCCGGCGCGACCTCGGGCATGGTCCACAGGCGCGTGGACTCCATCTTGTAGAACTGCCCGGAGTGCTTGACGTCCTTGTTGTCGAGCCCGGACTGGAACAGCTTCTTGATGACGTCGATCGCCTCGAACATGCGGTTGATGCGCTCGGGCGCCTCGGGCCAGTAGCCCGCGACGACGTGCTCGTTGAGCGCCTCGCCCGAGCCGAGCCCGAGCCAGTGCCGGCCGGGGTACATCGCGGCGAGCGTCGCGGACGCCTGGGCGACCATCGCGGGGTGCCAACGGAACGTCGGCGCGGTGACCCCGGGGCCCAGGTCGCCCCGGGTCCGCTCGCCGAGCGCCGTGAGCACGTTCCACACGAACGACGACTCGCCCTGCGCCGGGACCCACGGCTGGAAGTGGTCGGCCGCCATGGTCCCGGAGAAGCCGTGCTCCTCCGCGTAGGCCGAGAGCGCGACGGCCTCGGTCGGGTGGAACTGCTCGAGCATGGCGGCGTAGCCGATCGTCAGACCCATGGGCCGACCTTAACCCTCCGCGGACCGTCCTGGGCGAGCGGGCGCCGGCGCCCGTCCCGCACCGGTCCGGTCCTCGCCGGGCGAGGACCGGACGGGGCGCGTCAGACGTACAGCGGCGTCAGGTCCGCGTACTCCTCGACCGAGCCGCCGCGCAGGCAGACCTCGATGATCCGGCGACCCAGCGGGTCGAGGTCGTCGGTGAGGAACTGCCGGAGCTCGCTCGCGAAGAAGTCGGTGATGATCCGCGCCCCGGCGTCGTAGGCCTCGACCCCCACCTGGGACTGCAGCTCGGGCCGCAGGAAGGTCGGGCGCACGAGCTGGCCGTCGATCTTCATCTCCGTGAGCGTGTAGCCGAACAGGGGGCAGCGGGCGGGCGTCAGCTCGTCCGGCCGCAGCCGGCCCCCGCCGCGGCGCGCGAGGTACTCGCGCGTGAGCCACTCGGCCGCGAAGTCCACCCGGTAGGCGCCGATGTGCTGGTTGGGGGTGAGCACGTAGCGCGTCCGGTCCGTCTCCACGAGCTGGCGCAGGAGGAGGTTCGCCGCCGCGACCTTCGTCCCCGTCGCGAACGGCCAGTACGACCCGACGCCCTCGGCGACCATGCCGCCGTGGGCGAGCGCCTCCGTCGCCGTGCGGGACTCGCCGATCGACGGGTTCTTGTCGCCGCGCGGCGCGACGAGCCGCCAGATCCAGGCGAGCGCCGCGGGCACCACGTGGGTCATGCCCATGATCCCGTAGGTGGGGTGGTCGCGCGTGCAGGCCGGCATGCGGGCGCCGAACGTGCGCACGTCGACCTCGGCCGGCCCGGCGACGTCGGTGAGCAGGTGCCGCGGCACGACGACGCGCGGGTTGGGGCACCGCCGGCCGTCGGCGTCGAGCGAGTGCTCCCAGGGCAGCACGGTCGCGTCGGGGACGCCGTCGATGTTGAAGAACACGAGCGGCACGTCGGGGTGGATGCACGCGCGCTCGAGGTGCGCGTCCTGCCCGTACCCGGTGAGGTTGTCGACGCGCACGAACCAGCCCTCCTCGGCGTCGGTCACCACGAGGCGGCCGTCGCCGGTCTGGAGCGCGGCGTGGCACAGCGTCATGTCGTCGGTGACCGGGGCGAGCGCGCTCGTCTCCCCCAGCGTGATGACGTACGGCTCGCGCGTGACCACGTTCGTGCCGAGCAGGATCCTGCCGTCCTCCTGACGGCGCAGGTCCTGGCACATCTCCGACTTGCCGCCGCCCGAGGCGCCCTCGTGCATGATCACGGTCTCGTTCTCGTACGGCGTGGTGACCCGGACCGACGACGCGTGCGCGGTGACCCAGCCCTCCCGCTCGCCGACGTCGAGCAGGACCGAGAACACGCCCTTCTTGGCGCTCGGCCCGGGGTAGAGGTTGTAGGCGAACACCTCGTGGAGCGTCTCGGAGCGGTCGTGCACGACGACCTGGCGCCCGCCGAACCGGGTGTGGCGCAGCGGCGGCGCGACGTAGAGGATCGAGCGCGGCGCGAACGGGCCGAGCTCGTCGAACGTGGCCCAGCCCTGGAGGTCGACGAGGGCGAGCGCGAAGAACGCCGCGTTGACGGGGCAGACGGCGAGCGACGGGTAGCCGTGCGTGCGCCCCCCGGCGCGGAACGGCACGACGACGAGCTCCTGCGCGGCGAGCCACGCGAGCGTCTCGTCCTTGACCGGGCCGAACTCCGCACCGAAGACGTCCCGGTAGCGCGGCTTGTCGGTCGGCAGGTCGTCGGCGATCCGCATGCAGTCCGGGTCCCGGCGGCGCATGTAGTCCTCGGGGTAGTTCACCGCGATCCCGTTGCGGCACCGCACGACCTCCGCCTCGACGACGCGCTCGCCCCCGGCGTCGTACTCGACGGCGAACCGCGGGCCGCCGTCGGGCCCGAGCGCGAGGCGGTAGAGCTCGTCGCGCGACGCCGGGACGACGAGGCGCGGGCACGCCGCGAGGGCGGCGGCGAGGGCGGGCGGCAGGACGACGCCGGGCGGGATCGCCCCGTCGGCGCGCGTGCGGTCGGTGGTCGTGGCGGTCATGGGTGCTCCAGGGGTCGGCGCGGGGATCGGGTCGAGGTGCGCCCACGAGCACCTGTCGCTTTGCGTGCAGATTACGACTCGATGACCATTCGACCCAGGGACCTTCGACCCGTCTCGGTCCGCACGCCGCGGACGGCCGCGGCGACGCCCGCCGGACGCCGAGACGGCGTCCGGCACGGCCCCGGGATCTGGGAGAATGGGCGACCATGAGCGACTTCCCGACGAACGCGCCGACGGGCGCGGCCGAACCCGCTGCAGCAACGACCTCCTCCGCCGGGCACGTAGCCGGTGACGTCGTCCGCGCGGTGGTCGCGGGAGTACCCGACCGGGTGAGCCTCGACGGGCTCGAGGACACCTACGACGCGCGCTGGGCCGAGCAGGGGACGTACGCGTTCGACCGCTCGAAGACCCGCGAGCAGGTCTTCTCCATCGACACCCCGCCGCCGACCGTCTCGGGCTCGCTGCACGTGGGCCACGTGTTCTCCTACACGCACACCGACGTCGTCGCGCGGTTCCAGCGCATGCGCGGCCTCGAGGTGTTCTACCCCATGGGCTGGGACGACAACGGCCTGCCCACCGAGCGGCGCGTCCAGAACTACTACGGCGTCCGCTGCGACCCCACGCTCCCCTACGTCGAGGGCTTCGAGCCCCCGCACGAGGGCGGCGAGGGCAAGTCCGTCAAGGCCGCCGACCAGGTACCGGTGAGCCGTCGCAACTTCATCGAGCTGTGCGAGCGGCTCACGGCCGAGGACGAGAAGCAGTTCGAGGCGCTGTGGCGCCGGCTCGGGCTCTCGGTCGACTGGGCGCAGCACTACCAGACGATCGACGCACGGTCCCGCACCGCGGCGCAGCGCGCGTTCCTGCGCAACCTCGCGCGCGGCGAGGCGTACCAGGCCGAGGCCCCCGGGCTGTGGGACGTGACGTTCCAGACCGCCGTCGCGCAGGCCGAGCTCGAGGCGCGCGACTACCCGGGCCACTTCCACAAGGTCGCGTTCCACCGGGTCGCGCCGGGCACCCCGGACGACGGCGCACCCGTCCTCATCGAGACCACGCGCCCCGAGCTGCTCGCGGCGTGCGTGGCGCTCGTCGCGCACCCCGACGACGAGCGGTACCAGCACCTGTTCGGCACCTCGGTGCGCTCGCCGCTGTTCGACGTCGAGCTGCCCGTCCTCGCCCACCCCGCCGCCGAGCGCGACAAGGGCGCGGGCATCGCGATGTGCTGCACGTTCGGCGACCTCACCGACGTGCAGTGGTGGCGCGAGCTGCAGCTCCCGACGCGCTCGATCATCACGCGCGACGGCCGGATCGTGCGCGAGACGCCGGACTGGATCACCTCGCACGCCGGCCAGGGCGTGTTCGCCGAGCTCGCGGGCAAGACGACGTTCTCGGCACGCCAGGTCGTCGTCGACGCGCTGCGCGACGCGGGCGACCTCGACGGCGAGCCCGTGCCGACCCAGCGCAAGGCGAACTTCTTCGAGAAGGGCGACAAGCCCCTCGAGATCGTCACGTCGCGCCAGTGGTACATCCGCAACGGCGGCCGCGACTGGACGACGGCCGACGGCACGACGCGCGACCTGCGCCAGGAGCTGCTGAACCGCGGCAAGGAGCTCGCGTTCCACCCCGACTTCATGCGCGTGCGCTACGAGAACTGGGTCGGCGGCCTCAACGGCGACTGGCTCATCTCGCGCCAGCGCTTCTTCGGCGTCGCGATCCCGCTGTGGTACCCCGTGCTCGAGTCGGGCGAGGTCGACCACGACCACCCGATCGTGCCGTCCGAGGACGCGCTGCCCGTCGACCCGTCGTCCGACGTGCCGGCCGGGTACACCGAGGACCAGCGCGGCGTGCCGGGCGGGTTCGTCGGCGAGAACGACATCATGGACACGTGGGCGACGTCGTCGCTCACGCCGCAGATCGCGGGCGGCTGGGAGGTCGACCCCGACCTGTTCGAGCGCGTCTTCCCCATGGACCTGCGCCCGCAGGGCCAGGACATCATCCGCACGTGGCTCTTCTCCACGGTCGTGCGCTCGCACCTCGAGTTCGGCTCGCTGCCGTGGAAGAACGCCGCGATCTCCGGCTGGATCCTCGACCCCGACCGCAAGAAGATGTCGAAGTCCAAGGGCAACGTCGTCACGCCCATGGGCCTGCTCGAGGAGCACGGGTCGGACGCCGTGCGGTACTGGGCGGCGTCGGCCCGCCTCGGCACGGACGCGGCGTTCGAGGTCGGGCAGATGAAGATCGGCCGTCGCCTCGCGATCAAGATCCTCAACGCGTCGAAGTTCGCGCTGTCGTTCGGGGTCGACGCCGAGACCGGGACGGGCGAGATCGTCCTCGACCCGGCGCTCGTCACCGAGACGCTCGACCGTGCGATGCTCGCGGGCCTCGCGACCGTCGTCGAGAAGGCGACCGAGGCGTTCGAGGCGTACGACCACACGCGCGCGCTCGAGGTCACCGAGACGTTCTTCTGGACGTTCTGCGACGACTACCTCGAGCTCGTCAAGGACCGCGCGTACGGCGCCGGGGCCGCGGCCTCCGACGTCTCCGCCGAGACCCGGTCCGCGCGCGTCGCGCTCGCCATCGCGCTCGACACGCTCCTGCGCCTGTTCGCGCCGTTCGTGCCGTTCGCGACGGAAGAGGTGTGGTCGTGGTGGCGCGCGTCGGAGGGCTCGATCCACCGCGCACCGTGGCCCACCCCCGACGTCGCGCGCTCGGCCGCGGGCGACGCCGACCCGGCCGTCCTCACCGCGGCGGGCCACGCGCTCGCGGCGCTGCGCAAGATCAAGTCCGAGGCGAAGGTGTCGATGCGCACCCCGATCCTCGCGGCGCAGGTCGCGGTGCCGGCGGCGTCGCTCCCCGGCGTCGAGGCGTCCGTCGTCGACGTCCGCAACGGTGGGCGCGTCACCGGCACGCTCGACCTCGTCGCGGCGGCCGAGGGCCAGGGCGACCCGGCCGTGCAGGGCGGGATCATCGTCGTCTCCTCGGAGCTCGGCGAGCCCGAGGCCCGCAAGAAGGGCTGACCCCGTACGACGACGCCCTCCCCGGCCGCGGCCGGGGAGGGCGTCGTCGTCGGTGGCTGGGGCCTAGATGATCTCGCCGCGCAGCCGCGAGTCGTCGCCGGACATCGTCGCCGCGACCTCGCGCGGCGTCCCCTCGTCCGCCCAGCGGAGCGTGGCGCCCACGCCCTCGATGAGCTCGACGCTGCCCTCGGGCGCGAACGTCAGCCCGGCGTCCTGCCCGACGGCGGCCCGGACGAGCGCGACCGTGGCGGGCAGCTTCTCCAGGCCGTCCGTCACGCCGAGGGACTCGATCTCCTCGCGGGTCGCCGCGATGTGCAGCGGGCTGGGCCCGATCCACAGCGAGCGGTCGTCGAGCGCGCCGTCCTGCCCGTACTCGTCGGCCAGCACGAGCTCCTTGACCTGGCCGCGCGCGAGCACCGCGACGACGTCCTCCACGGACGTCACCGCGCCGGACTCACGGCCCTGCTCCTGGCGGAACTCCGCGAGGACCTTCTCGCGGCGACGCTCCCGGTAGCTGTCGAGCGCGTCGGCCACGTTCGCCTCGAACGAGGCCTCGTTGATGCCCGCGCCCCGGCCGCCGCCCGGGACCTCGACCACGAGCTCGGAGATCGCGTGCCCGAGCGCGCCCCGCACGAGCGGCACGGCGCGCACGTCACCGGTGAGCAGCACGAGCTCGGGCCGGTACTCGGCCGCCTGGCGCTCCAGCTCCGCGGCGACCGCCTCGGCGTTGCGCTCCCAGGAGTCCTCCGCGCGGGACTCGATGCGCTTGTGCGAGAGCCCGCCGGTGCGGACCTTGTTGATGACGTCGTGGCCGCCCTCGACCGTCTCCGGCTCCGAGTAGGGCAGGTGGCCGCCCGCGACGGACCACGTGAGGTCCGCGCCCTGCCGGTCGACGACGACGCGCACGTAGTCGACCGACTCGTCCGCCGCGCGCGCCGCCTGCAGCAGCGCGGGCACGGGCCCCCAGGAGCCCTTCGTGAGCGCGGGCGGGTCCTTGACGACCCGGTCGACGAGCACGCCCGTGTCGTCGGCGATCAGCACCCGCCCGTGGGTGCCCCCGACCCGCGTCGGCCGCAGCACCACCTCCTCGAGGTCGTCGAGGACCGCGTCCGGCGCGCCCTCCTGGTGCAGCTGGCGCCGCACTCCCTTCCAGCGGTTCTCGACCTCGCGGTCCCCGGCCTCGTTGGCGCGCGTCGCGTCGATGTACACCGTCGCGAAGGGGCCAGGATGGCCGAGGAGGGGCTTGAGCCAATCGATCTTCATGCGAACACCTCATGACGTCCGTCGGCGTGGCGGGAGGGCCGCCCGACGCGGCGGTGCCGACGCCGGGGGCCCGCCCTGGGTCCCCACCAGGGTCCGTCAGATCGACGGGGGTCGCCACCGCGCGTCGGGCCCAAGAGGCGCCTCGCGCCGGCCTCCGGGCCGTCGCCCGGCCCGCTGCCGGGCCGTCAGGAGTAGGTGTCGAGGACCGGGGTCCCCTCGCCCGAGGCGGCGTGCTCGGCGGCGATGCGCTCGTGGTGGCGGATGACCTCGTGGACGATGAACGCGCGGAACTGCTCGGCGAACTCCGGGTCGAGACCGGCGGAGCTCGCGATGCCCGTGAGCCGGGCGATCTGCTGGCGGTCCCGGTCCGGGTCCGCGGGCGGCAGCCCGCCCTGCGCCTTGAGCTCGCCCACGCGGCGCGTGAACTTGAACCGCTCCGCGAGCAGGTGCATGAGCGCCGCGTCGATGTTGTCGATGCTGTCGCGCAGGCGGAGGATCTCGTCGGGGACGGCGGGCTGCCCGGGGTCGTTCGTCACCCACCGATCCTAGGGGTGCCCGTCGGGCGTCGAGGAACTCGATACTCGGAGTACGGAGTAAAGTGGCTCGCCGTCCCTCCCTACCGTCCCACTCAGCGGAGAGTTTCATGACGGAACACACGTCGCCGAGCCTCGTCGAGGTCTCCCCCACGGCGACCATCAGCACCCTCCTCACCGACCGTGTCGCGCGCGACCCCCGGGCGACGCTCGTCGAGCGCCGCACCACCGCCGACGGTCCGTGGGAGCGCGTCACCGCGCAGGAGTTCGAGGACGACGTCGTCGCGGTCGCCCGCGGCCTGCTCGCGCGCGGCATCGAGCCCGGCGACCACGTCGCCATCATGTCGCGCACCCGCTACGAGTGGACCCTCCTCGACTTCGCCGCCTGGGCCGTGGGTGCCGTGCCCGTCCCCGTCTACGAGACGTCGTCCGCCGAGCAGGTGCACTGGATCCTGTCGGACGCGGGCGTCCGGCTCGCCGTCGTCGAGACGGCCGCCCACGCGGCCGAGGTCGCGACCGTGCGCGACCGCCTGCCCGGCCTGGAGGACGTCCTCGTCGTCGAGGACGGCGCCGTCGACGCCCTGCGCGCCGCCGGGGCCGACGTCCCGGCCGCGGAGGTCGAGCGCCGTCGGGCCGCGCAGCGCGTCGACGACCTCGCGACGGTCATCTACACGTCCGGGTCGACCGGGCGCCCCAAGGGCGTCGAGCTCACCCACCGCAACTTCGTGCACCTCGCGCTCAACGGCCGGGCCGGCCTCGCCGAGATCCTCGACGCCGACGGCGCACGCACCCTGCTGTTCCTGCCGCTCGCGCACGTGTTCGCCCGGTTCATCCAGGTCGTCGTCGTCGCGTCGAACGCGGTCCTCGCGCACTCCTGGGACACGAAGAACCTCGTCGCGGACCTCGGCTCGTTCCACCCGACGTTCCTGCTCGCCGTGCCGCGCGTGTTCGAGAAGGTCTACAACACCGCCGAGCAGAAGACCGGGACCGGCGCCAAGCGCAAGATCTTCCACTGGGCGGCCAAGGTCGCCATCACCTGGTCCCGGGCGCTCGACGCCCCGGGCGGCCCCGCGCTCGGGCTGCGCCTCCAGCACGCCGTCGCGGACCGGCTCGTCTACTCGACGCTGCGCGCCGCGATGGGCGGCCGGCTCACGTACTCCATCTCCGGCGGCGCGCCGCTCGGCGAGCGGCTCGGCCACTTCTACCGCGGGGTCGGGCTGCGCATCCTCGAGGGCTACGGCCTCACCGAGACCACGGCCCCCACGGCCGTGAACCTGCCCGGCCTGACGAAGATCGGGACGGTCGGGCCCGCGTTCCCCGGCACGTCGCTGCGCATCGACGCGGACGGCGAGCTCCTGGTCAAGGGCGACCACATCTTCCGCGGCTACCGCAACCAGCCCGAGCTCACCGCCGAGGCGCTCCAGGACGGCTGGTTCCGCACCGGCGACCTCGGCGCGTTCGACGACGACGGCTACCTGCGCATCACCGGCCGCAAGAAGGAGATCATCGTGACCGCCGGCGGCAAGAACGTCGCGCCGGCCGTGCTCGAGGACCGGCTGCGCGCGCACCCGCTCGTGAGCCAGGTCGTCGTCGTGGGCGACCAGCGCCCCTTCATCGGCGCCCTCGTCACGCTCGACGCCGAGATGCTGCCGGGCTGGCTCGCGACGCACGGCCTGCGTCCGATGGACGTCGAGACGGCCGCGCACGACGCCGACGTGCTCGCCGCGCTCGACCGCGCCGTCGCGCACGCCAACGAGGCCGTCTCCCGGGCCGAGTCGATCCGCAAGATCACCGTGCTCACGACGGACTTCACCGAGCAGAACGGCTACCTCACGCCGTCGCTCAAGGTGAAGCGGCGCCTGGTCATCGACGACTTCGCCGACACGATCGACACGCTGTACGGCTCGAAGGTCGGCGCCGACGCCTGAAGCCCCACCCCCGGCCCCGGGGCCCGGGGCCCCGGCCCCCACCCCCGCCCCGCGGCACGGGCTGAGCAGGTGGTCCTGGTGCGTCCGGGTGACGGGACGGACCAAGACCACCTGCTCGGCCGCGCTACATCACCTGGTCGG
>NZ_JBMVFX010000028.1:0-53710 GCF_049538415.1 Cellulosimicrobium sp. AB352
CCCTGACGGCCACCCGGCGGGCGGCACGGACCGCCCTCCGCGCCGTCCGCCGGGTCTTCTCCGCACCACGTCCCCAGCACGTCCCCCGTCCCACACCTGGAGGTGATCCGCGTGGGCATCTCCTTCACCGGGCTGTCGAGCGGTCTCAACACGGCAGACCTCGTCAAGCAGCTCATCGCCGTCGAGTCGATCCCGCAGCAGCAGCTCCAGGCCAAGGTCAAGGCCGAGCGCTCCGAGATCACCGCGCTCCAGGACCTCAACACGCGCGTGGCCGCGCTCGCGAAGCTCGCCAAGGAGCTCACCGCCGGCGACGCGCTCGCGCTCTTCACCGCGAAGGGCTCGTCCGACGCGGTCTCGGTCGCCGCCCGCGCCGGCGCCTCCCCGGGGAGCATCGACGTCGTCGTCGACGCCGTCGCCACCGCGCAGAAGTCGGTCACCGCGACCCTCACGACGGCTCCCACCACGCGCTTCACCCTCACGGACGCCGCGGGCGAGCACACCGAGCTGACCGCGGCCTCCACGTCGCTCGACGACGTCGTCGCGGCGATCAACCGCGCCGACGCGGGCGTCACCGCGGTCAAGGTCGGCGCGGGCACCGACGCCGCGACGGGGGAGAAGCTCTACCGCCTCCAGCTCACGGGCGCCGCGACGGGCGCCGCGGGCGCGTTCTCGTTCCACGCCGGGACCGCCGCCGAGGTGGACGCCGGCACCGCGACGAACCTGCTCGCCGCTCCCGGCGCGGCCACCGTCACGGCGGCCGCCGACTCCGTGGTGCGCCTGTGGGCCGGCACCGCCGCCGAGCAGACCGTCACCTCGGCGTCGAGCACGTTCACCGACCTCCTCCCCGGCATCGACGTCACCGTCTCGAAGGCGTCCGCCGACCCCGTGACCGTCACCGTCGGCGAGGACCCCGAGGCGCGCGCGAACAAGGTCCGCAGCCTCGTCGACGCCGTGAGCGCGATCCTCGCGCGCATCGGGACGCAGACCAAGGTGACGATCGGGTCGGACGGCTCGACCTCCGGCGCGACGCTCGCCGGGGAGTCCATCGTGCGCAACGCGCGCCAGTCGCTGCTCGGCGCCGTCACGGACCCGGTGGACGGGGCGTCCCTGTCGTCGATCGGCATCGAGATCACGCGCTACGGCGAGGTCACGTTCGACGCCGAGAAGCTCTCGGCGGCCCTCGCCGCCGACCCCGACACGACGATGAGCACGTTCACGCAGGTCGCGACGCGCGTCCAGAAGGCCTCCGAGATGCTCTCCGACAAGTACGACGGCCTCCTCACGACGTCCGTCAAGAACCGCGAGACCCAGGCCACCCGCCTGGACGACCAGATCGCCCGGTGGGACCAGCGGCTCGAGCAGCGCTTCAAGCGCCTCACCGCGCAGTACACCGTCATGGAGGTCCAGCTCGCCAAGCTCGACTCGCAGCAGCAGTGGCTGACGGGCCAGCTCGCGACCCTCATGCCCTCCTCGTCCTCGAAGCGCTGAGCCGCACCTCCCGCGAAGGAACCGCCGTGACCCACCTCGCCCGGAGCGCCTACGGGCGCGACGCCATCCTCACCGCGTCCCCCGCGCGCCTGCTGACGCTGCTCTACGACCGTCTCGTGCTCGACCTGCGCCGGGCCGAGGCCGCGCAGGGCGAGGAGCGGTGGGCCGCCGCGTCCGAGCAGCTCCTGCACGCGCAGGCGATCGTGGCCGAGCTCATGGGCTCGCTCGACACCACGGTCTGGGACGGTGCCGAGGACCTCATGGCCCTCTACGTCTACGTCCACGAAGCCTTGGTCGCCGCGAACGTCCACCGCGACATCGGGCGCACGCACGAGGTCCTCGAGATCGTCGTGCCGCTCCAGGAGACGTGGCGCCAGGCCGCGGAGGTGCTGCCCGCCGGGCACGGGAGCGCCGCGGCGCACGGCGGCGGAGCGACCGGTGTCGCCTGACCGCGCGGGGGCGCTCACGGCCTGGGCCCGTGCCCTCGACGAGCTCGACGCGATGGCGTCGGTCGCGGGCGAGCACGCCGGCGAGACGGCCGTCGCCCACCTGGCCGCGTGGACCCCTCCGACCGGCCTGGGGCGGCTCCCGGCCGAGCTCGTGGACCGCGCGCTCGAGGTCCTGGTCCGCCAGGCCGACGTGGTGGACCGCCTGCACGCGGCCATCGTGGAGAACCGGCGGCACTCCCGTGCCCTGACCTGCGTGCCCCGCGCGCACGACTCGACCGCGGCGGCGTACCTCGACGTGAGCGCCTGACCCTCGCGACACCTCCGGCCCGGCGGCGCTCCCGGGCGAGCACGGCTCACGCGTCGCGACCCTGCATAGGGGTCGGGTGAGCACACGACCGACCGCGCAGCACGCGTCCCCGCTGCGCGTGCACGACGCACGGCGGCGGCCCCTCGGTCGTCGTCGGCTCAGGGTGAGCACGGACCGCTCCCCCCGCAGGCCATCGGACGGCCGACACCGACGACGTGGGGAATCCGCGACCGTGTTCGACTCCGTCACCTCCGTAGCGATCCAGAGCGCGCTGGACGGGCTGTCCGCCCGGCAGAGCGCCATCGCCGAGAACGTCGCCAACATCAACACCCCGGGCTACACCGCGAAGCGGGTGCAGTTCGAGGAGGCGCTGGCGGCCTCCGTCGCCGACGGCGACGCCCGGCGCACCGCCTTCACCGTCGACCGCTCGCTCGAGCCGACCCGGCTCGACGGCTCGAACGTCAACCTCGACACCGAGACCGTCTCGAACGTCGACACCGTCCTGCGCTACCAGTTCGCGACCCAGGCCGTCGGCGGCGAGGCCGCCGCCCTGCGCGCGGCGATGCGGACGGCCTGACATGACCTACGACGCTCTCGGCATCGCCGGCACCGGCCTCACCCTGCACCGCAAGTGGCTCGACGCCGTCGCGGACAACCTCGCCAACGTCAACACCGTCACGTCGACCGACGACGCGGCGTTCCGCGCCCGCTACGTCCTCGCCACCGAGGGCGGCGAGAAGAACCCCGGCGCGTACGTCGCCGGGGCGGCGTGGGGGAGCGCGGAGGGCCGGCTCACGTACGAGCCGGACCACCCGCTCGCGGACGAGGACGGCTACGTGCGCTACCCGGACATCGACATGTCCGAGCAGATGGGGAGCCTCATCCTCGCCCAGCGCGGCTACCAGGCGAACGCCGCCGTGATCGACCGCGCGAAGACGGCCTACGAAGCAGCACTCCAGATCGGGAAGTGATCCTCATGCCCATCCCCTCCGTCGAGGCCACGACCGGCACCGGGTACCTCACCGGCGTCGAGAGCCTCTCCGCGACCGCTGCCGCCGCGACCGGGTCGACCGGTGCCGCGGGCGCGAGCGCCTTCGCCGACGTGCTGGGCGGCGCGGTCGACAGCACGCAGCAGCTCCAGGGCGCCGCGAACGAGCTGGCGATCGCCGCCGTCACGGGCGACCTCGAGAGCGTCCACCAGGCGACCATCGCCTCCACCCGTGCCCAGACGACCCTCGAGCTCGTCGCCGCCGTGCGCAACAAGGCGGTCGACGCGTTCAACGAGATCATGAGGATGCAGGCCTGACGATGCCCGAGAAGATCAGGTCGACGTTCGGCCGCGCGTTCGGCGCCGTCCGCGACTTCACCATCGCCCAGCGCACGCTCGCGCTGCTCGCCCTCGCGATCCTCGTGGTCGGGATCGTCGCGCTCGTGTCGTGGGCGTCGCGCCCCAGCTACACGCCCCTGTTCTCCGGCATGTCGAGCGCGGACGCCGCCGCGATCGTCGACCAGCTCCGGTCGCAGGGCGTGCCCTACGAGCTGACCGACGGCGGCGGCACGGTGCTCGTGCCCGAGGAGCGGGTCTACGAGCAGCGGCTCGCGGCCGCGACGGCCGGCCTGCCCGCCGACGAGTCGACGGGCGGCTACTCGCTGCTGGACGAGATGGGCGTCACGTCGAGCGAGTTCCAGCAGGACGTGACGTACAAGCGCGCGCTCGAGGGCGAGCTCGCCCGCACCCTCTCCGCGATGGACGGCGTCGAGACGGCGACCGTCCAGCTCGCGATCCCCGAGGAGACGGTCTTCGCGGCCGAGCAGGGCACCCCGACCGCGTCGGTGTTCGTCGCTCCCGCCCGGGGCCAGAAGCTCACGACCGAGCAGGTCGAGGCGATGGTCCACCTCGTCTCGGCGTCGATCGACGGCATGGCGCCCACCGACGTCGCGGTCGTCGACGCGCAGGGCGAGGTGCTCTCCGAGGTCGGCGTCGGGGCGCGGTCGTCGGGCGAGCAGGCCGGGCAGTACGAGGAGAAGGTCTCCGGGCAGGTGCAGGCGATGCTCGACCGTGTCGTCGGCGCGGGGAACTCGACCGTCGCCGTCACCGCCCAGATGGACGTGGCGAGCTCCGAGCGGCTCGAGGAGACGTTCCGCACCCCGGAGGGCGGCCCGGTCCTCAACGAGTCCACGACGACCGAGGAGTACACCGGCGGGGCCGGGGGCCAGGCCGGGGTGCTCGGCCCGGACAACATCGCCGTCCCGGGCGGCGCCGGCGCGGACAGCAGCTACACGTCCGAGGACGCCACGCGCAACAACGCGATCGACAAGGTCACCGAGACCACGACGACGCCCGCCGGCGCGCTGACCCGGCAGGCCGTGTCGGTCGCGCTCGACGCCGAGGTGGCCCGGGGGATGGACACGGCCGCCATCACCGCGATGGTCTCCGCCGCCGCCGGGATCGACGCCGAGCGCGGGGACACCGTCGAGGTCGCGGTGCTGCCGTTCGACACGGGCGCCGCGGAGTCGGCCCAGGCCGCGCTCGCCGCGGCGGAGGAGGCGGCCGCCGCCGAGAGCCGGGCGCAGATGCTGCGCACCGCGGCGGTCGTCGCCGGGGTGCTCATCGCCCTGGTGATCGTGCTCGTGGCCGTGCGGCGCGCCCGTCGTCGCCGCGAGCGGCGCGAGACGGTCGACCTCGAGGACCTCCGCATGACGACCCTGCACGAGCTCGACCGCGACGACGAGCACCCGGCGCTCCTGTCCGGCGGCGGTCAGGGCGAGCTCGAGCCCGTGCCCGAGCGGCCGGAGATCCAGCCGCCGACCCCGCGGTTCACGAGCCTCGACCAGCGTCGGGCCGAGATCGACGCGCTCGCGGCGACCGACCCCGACAAGACGGCCGAGTACCTGCGGGTGCTGCTCGCCGAGGACCGGGCGGGGGCGCAGCGATGAGCGTCACGACGGCACCGCCGGAGACGGCGCCCGCGGGCACCGGCGCCGCCGGCCTGGCGGCCGCCCTCGACCCCGCCGCCGCGGCGCTCGCGACCGAGGCCGCGCGCAAGGTCGCCGCGATGAGCGGGGTGCAGAAGGTCGCCCTGGTGCTCATGCAGCTCAGCCAGGAGCGGGCGGCGACGGTCCTGTCGCTGCTCTCCGAGGAGGAGGCCTCCGAGGTCGCCGCCGAGATCATGCGCACCCAGGTGGTGGACGAGGAGCTGGCGGTCGCGGCCCTCGACGAGTTCTACGACATGGCGCTGTCCGGCACGCCGCGCCCGCGCGGGGGCAAGGACTTCGCCGTCGGGCTGCTCGAGGCGTCGATGGGCGCCGACCGGGCGGCCGACGTCGTCGAGCGCCTCGTCGCGAGCATGCAGGGCAAGGCGTTCGAGTACCTCGACGGCACCGAGCCGGGACAGATCGTGTCCCTGCTCGACGGCGAGCACCCGCAGACCGTCGCGCTCGTCCTCGCGCACCTCAGCTCGGGCGTCGCGTCCGCGGTGCTCGCCAAGCTGGCCGACGACTACCGCACCGACGTCGCGCAGGCGCTCGCGACCATGGGCACCGCGTCGCCCGACGCGGTGAAGATCGTGTCGGAGCAGTTCCGCACCCGCATGGGCGCGAGCATCACCCCGCGCCAGCCGGTCGAGATCCTCGGCGGCGTCCAGCCGCTCGTCGACATCATCAACCGCTCCGACGGCGCCACCGAGAAGGCGGTCCTCGAAGGGCTCGAGGCCCGCGACCCGCAGCTCGCCGAGGAGGTCCGCTCGCGCATGCTGACCTTCGAGGACATCGCCTCGTTCGAGGCGCGCGACGTGCAGATCATCCTGCGCGGCGTCGAGATGTCGGTGCTCGCGCTCGCCATGAAGGGCACGACCGCCAAGGTCGTCGAGACGATCACGAAGAACATCTCCGAGCGCAACCGGGCGCTGCTGGAGGAGGAGGTCGCCGGGCTCGGCGGGGTGCGCATCAGCCAGGTCGAGGAGGCGCGCGCGGAGATCGTCCGCGTCGTCCGCAACCTCGAGGCCGACGAGAAGATCACGATCCACCGCACGGACGGGGACGAGCTTGTCTACTGACGCCTACTTCGTGCCGCGGGCCGTGCCGGTCCTGCGCAGCGACCGCGTCGCGGAGGTCGAGGCGGCGGCGTCGGCCCGCGGGTACGCCGCCGGCTACGCGGCCGGGGCCCGCGCGGCCCGCGACGAGGCGGAGCGCCTGCGCGCCGCGCTCGAGGCGGACCACGCGCGGCGCACCGCCGAGCGGGACGAGCGGACCGCGCGCGCGGTCGCCGTCCTGCGCGAGGCCGCCCGGGCGCTCGGCGAGCGGACGGTCCCCGTCGTCGCCGCGGCGCAGGACGCCACGGTCCGGGGCGCGCTCGACCTCGCGGGGTCGGTCCTCGGGTACGAGCTCACCGACCGGCCGGGGGCCGCCCGCGCGGCCCTCGCGCGCGCGACGGCCGTGGCCGACGGCGCGGTCGTCGCCGTCCGGCTGCACCCCGACGACGTGAGCCTGCTGACCGAGGCCGGGGTCGACGACGTCCGCCTCGTCGCGGACGCGTCGCTCGACCGCGGCGACGCCGTCGCGGAGCTCGAGCACGGCTTCCTCGACGCGCGCGTGCGCGCCGCCGTCGACCGGGCGCGGGCCGAGCTGGCGCTGCTCGACGTCGGGCCCGACCTCACGCCCGACGCCGGGCCCGGCGCA
This sequence comes from Cellulosimicrobium sp. AB352, assembly GCF_049538415.1. NCBI lineage: Bacteria > Bacillati > Actinomycetota > Actinomycetes > Micrococcales > Promicromonosporaceae > Cellulosimicrobium > Cellulosimicrobium sp. AB352. The sequence continues at coordinate 6,922 of NZ_JBMVFX010000028.1, forward strand.
GCCGGAGGGTCGTCGTGACGGCCCCGGTCGGCTCGGCCGTGCCGGGCACCCGCACCGCGGCGGGCGCGACCCGCCCGCACTCCCGCCCGCCCGCGCTCGACTCCCTCGTCGCGGTGGCACGGCCCGAGCGGGTCGGCGTCGTGACGTCGGCCGTCGGGCTGAGCCTCGAGGTCGCGGGACTGAGCTGCGGCATCGGCGACCTCGTCCACGTCGGCGACGGCCCGCACCCCCTCGACGCGGAGGTCGTCGCGACCGCCGAGGGCAGGGCGCGCTGCATGCCGCTCGGCCGGCTCTCCGGCATCCGCGCGGGCGACCCGGTGCGCACGCGCGGCACCGGGGTCCTCGTCCCGACCGGGCGCGGGCTGTTCGGCCGCGTGGTCGACGCGCTCGGCCGCCCCGTGGACGGGCGCGGCCCGCTCGGGCGCGCGCCCCGCGTGCCCGTGGACGCGGACGCGCCCGCCGCGATGGAGCGGGCGCGCATCGACACGCCGCTCCAGACCGGCGTGCGGGTCCTCGACACGCTCACCACGCTCGGCCGGGGCCAGCGCATCGGGCTGTTCGCCGGCTCGGGCGTCGGCAAGTCGTCGCTGCTGTCGATGGTCGCGCGCGGGACCGACGCCGAGGTGTCAGTCATCGCGCTCGTCGGCGAGCGCGGGCGCGAGGTGCGCGAGTTCCTCGAGGACGACCTCGGCCCCGAGGGCCTGGCCCGGTCGGTCGTCGTCGTCGCGACCTCCGACGAGCCCGCGATGATGCGCCGGCGCGCAGCCTTCACGGCGACCCGGATCGCCGAGTCGTTCCGGGAGGCCGGGTCGCACGTCGTCCTCATGATGGACTCCCTCACGCGCGTGTCCATGGCGCAGCGCGAGATCGGGCTGTCCGTGGGGGAGCCCCCCGCGACGCGCGGCTACCCCCCGTCGACGTTCTCCCTCATGGGGAACCTGCTCGAGCGCGCGGGCACCGCGGCGACGGGCTCCGTCACCGGGATCTACACCGTCCTCGTCGACGGCGACGACCACAACGAGCCGATCGCCGACCAGGCGCGCTCGATCCTCGACGGGCACGTGGTGCTCGACCGGTCCATCGCCGTCTCGGGCCACTACCCGGCGGTCGACGCGCTCGCGTCGGTCTCGCGCGTCGCGTCGCGCGTGACCACGCCCGAGCAGAGGTCGGTCGCGCTGACGCTGCGCCGGGTCCTCGCGGCGCGCCGCAAGGCCCAGGACATCCTCGACATCGGGGCGTACAAGAAGGGCACCGACCCCCTCGTCGACGCGAGCCTCGAGCACCAGGGGGCGATCGACGCCTTCCTGCAGCAGGTCATGACCGACAGGACGCCGGCCGAGGAGTCGTGGGCGCGCCTCACGCGGCTCGCCCAGGTGCTGGCCGGAGGGGAGGACTGATGGCGGGGAAGTTCCGGCTCGCGGGCGTGCTGCGCCTGCGTCGCCTCGAGGAGGACGGCGCCAAGGCGGCGCTCGCGGGAGCGCACGCGGACCTCGCCCGCACCGTGGAGGAGGCTGGCGGTCTGGCCGCCTACCTCGACGCCTCGCCCGAGCGCCCGACGACGAGCGCGGCGCTGTCCGGTCTCGCGGCCTCGCGCGCGGCGGCGAGCGCGCTGTTCTCCGTGCTGGAGTCCGAGGAGCGCGTGCGCGCGCACGCCGTGGACGAGGCGCGCGCCGAGCTCGCGCGCGCCCGCGCCGCCGCGCTGGGCCTCGAGAAGCTCGAGGAGCGGCACGACGCCGAGACGGCCCGCGCGGAAGGGCGCGCCGACCAGGCCGCGCTCGACGAGATCGCCTCGGCCGCGCGGCGCACGACGGCCGGGGGGTCGACGACGTGAGCATGACCCAGGCGCTCGCCCGCGTGGGCGAGATCCGCACGGAGATCGTGGCGCTGCACGACGTCGTGACCGCCCCCGGCCGGTCGACTCCGGCGTCGTCGTCCACGAGCGCGACCGACTTCGCGTCGGCGCTCTCGGCGCTCGCGGCGCTGCCGACGACGGGCGCGGCGGGCACCGGCTCGGACGTGGTCGGGCGCCTGCTCGGCACGCTGTCCGGGGCGACGGGCGCCGACGAGCTCGCGCGCAGCGCGCTGTTCGGGGCGGGGGTGTCGCCGGGCGCCGCGGCGGGGGCGGCCGTCGTGCCCGCGGCCCCTGCGGCGCCCGCCGGCCCGGCGACCGCGCCCGACGGCGCGACCGACGGCGTGGCGGGACGGTCGGTCGTCGAGACGGCGCGCCAGTACCTCGGCGTGCCGTACGTGTGGGGCGGCGAGAGCCTCGGCGAGGGCGGTCTCGACTGCTCGGGCCTCGTCCAGCTCGTGTACTCCGCGCACGGCGTCGACCTGCCGCGCGTCGCGCGCGACCAGATGCGCCAGGGGACCGAGGTCGGCTCGCTCGCCGAGGCGCGTCCCGGCGACCTCGTGGTGCAGCGCGGGGGCAAGCACATCGGCATCTACGTGGGCGACGGGCAGATGATCCACGCGCCCAAGCCCGGCCGCACCGTCGAGATCACGGACGTCACCGACGCCTCCGTGACGACCGTCCGCCGCGTGATCGGCTGAGGAGGACCACGATGACCCTGACCACGAACGCCCTGGTCGCGGCTCCGGCACCGGCCACGACAGCGCGGCCCCGGGCGGCGTCCGGCGCGGCGTCCGGAGCGTCGGCCGACGCGTTCGGCCGCAGCTTCGACGCCGCGCTCGGCGAGGCGGCCCGCGGCCGCCCCGAGCCCGCGCGGCCTCCCGGCGGCACCCCTGCCGACCGGGCCGTCGACGACTGCGCGACTACCGCCGGGTCCTCGACCGACAGCACCACGACCGCCGGGCTCTCGACCGACGGGCCCTCGACCGACGGACCGGCGACCATCGGGACCCCCGGCGCCGACTCCTCGGCGGACGGCGCGACCGCCGCGGACGACCAGCCCGCCGGGCCGCCCGTGCCCGTCGGCCTGCCGGGCCTGCCGGTGCTCCCCGACGCGGCGCCCGTCGGTCTCGACGGCGCGCTCGCCGGCACCGCCACGCCGGACGGCGCGGCGCCTGCCGCCGTCGCGGACGACGCGGCGCCCGGCGACGCGCACGGCCCGGTGGGCACGGCGCCGTCGGACGACGCCACGGCGGCCCCGGACGCGCCCGCCCCGGCCGCGGCCGACCGGCCGGGCGCAGCCGGCACAGCCTCGGCGGTCGGCACCGCCTCGGCGGTCGGTGCAGCCTCGGCGGCCGGGCCGGGCGAGGCCCGGACGCCGACCGGTGCGCCGTGGTCGTCCGACGCGACGGCGACGTCGGACGGCCCGGCGACCGTGCCGGCCGCGACGCGGGCGAGCGGTGCTGCCGGAGAGGCCGTCGCGACGGCCGGACCCCTGGCGAGCGCCGGGCCCGGGGCCGGGACGACCACGACCCCGCCGCCGGGTCCGGTCCCCGCCACGCCGGGTGCGCCGGTCCCCGCCGCGCCGGGTGCGCCGACCAGCTCGGGGGGCGTCGCCGTCGCCCCTGCACCGGCGGAGGCGGACGGCGTGACGTCACCGGTCCCGACCGGCCCGGAGGGCACGACCCCCGCGCCGGACGCCGCGCCGCGGGCCGCCGCGGAGCTCCTCGCCGCCGCCCCCGTCGCGGCCCCTGCCGCACCGGCCGCCGCCGGCGCGCCCGCGGTGACCGCCCCGGCGGCGGCGTCGCACCCGGCACAGCCGCTGCACGCCCAGGTCACCGGGCCCGTCGTCCGGCTCGCCGAGGCGGGCGACGGCGACCACGTGCTCACGCTCTCCGTGACGCCCGAGAACCTCGGGCCCGTGACGGTCCGCGCGCACGTCGCGGGCGGTGACCTGCGCATCGAGCTCTACGCGCCGCACGACACGGGCCGTGAGGCGCTGCGCGCCATCGTCGCCGACCTGCGGCGCGACCTCGCGGGCATCGCGGGCGGGGCGTCGTCGGTCACCGTCGCGGACGCGGGAGCACCGGGCACGGCCGTGGACGGTCGGGACGGCCGCGGCGCCACCGCCGACGGGTCCGGCGCGCGTCGCGACCCGCAGGAGCCCGGCGCGCACGACCGCGGCCCGGCCCGCGCGCACCGAGGGGCCACCGAGCCCGAGACCGAGCCGACAGTGGTCGGCAGGACGTACGGCGCCGCCCGGCGCCTCGACGTCCTCGTCTGAGGAGAGGAACCACGTGCCCGTCGAACCCGTGAGCGCGCCGGCGCCGGCATCGATGTATGCCACGAAGAGCGTGCGCGCGCCCAAGCAGGAGTACGACAGCGAGCTCTTCCTCGGGCTCCTCGTGACCCAGCTGCGCAACCAGGACCCGTCCAGCTCCATGGACACCGGCGAGATCGTCTCGCAGACGACGTCGCTCGCCATGATGGAGGCGCTCACGCGGATGACCGGGCTCGTCGAGGAGTCGTTCGCGCTCCAGATGCGCCAGTCGGCCGCCGACCTCCTGGGCAACAAGGTCTCCTACCTCGACGCCGACGGCGTCGAGCACACGGGCACCGCCACCGCGGTGTCGTACCGCGACGCGGTACCCACCGTGACGATCGGCGGGGTGACGGTCGACCTCGACCACGTCTCCGCCGTCACCTCCTCGGTCAGCACGGATGCCACCGGGACCCCGGCAGCCACGGACGGCGCCACCGACGACCACGGCAGCTCCGCCGCCTGACCCGAAAGGACTCTCGTGCTCCGCTCCCTCAACACCGGAATCTCCGGCCTGCGCGCCCACCAGAACATGCTGGACGTCACGGGCAACAACATCGCCAACGTCAACACGACGGGCTTCAAGTCCTCGCGCACCCAGTTCCAGGACACGCTGTCCCAGCTCGTCGCGGCGGGTGTCGCGCCGGACCAGCAGGTCGGCGGCGCGAACCCCGCGCAGATCGGCCTCGGCGTCACGACGGCCGCCATCACGACGCAGTTCACCCAGGGCGCCGCGCAGACGACGGGCGTCCCGACCGACCTCATGATCGACGGCGACGGGTTCTTCGTCGTCGAGCGGGGCGGCCAGGCGTACTACACGCGCAACGGCGGGTTCACGTTCGACGGCGCGGGCCGGCTCGTCAACGCGAGCGGCGACCTCGTCCAGGGCTGGACCGCCACCGACGGCGTGGTGAACACGAGCAGCCCGCTCGGCAACCTCACGATCCCCGTCGGGGACGTCATCCCGCCCCGCGCGACCACGGGCGTGACGTTCGGGGGCAACCTGCCCTCGGACGCGGCGGACGGCACCGAGCTCGTGCGTGACGTCGAGGTCTTCGACGCGGCGGGCCGGGCGAGCAAGCTTTCGCTCGTCTTCGCGGCCGCGGGCGGCGGCTGGTCCGTGAGCGCCCGGGACGGCGCGACCGGCGCCACGGTCGCCGGCCCGCAGGCCCTCACGTTCACCGGCGGCGCCCTGACCGGCGGCGGGTCCCTCGCCGTCGGCGGCGTGACGGTCGGCCTCGACGGGCTCACCTCGTACGCGGGGCTGTCCAACGTCGCCGTCGCGAGCAAGGACGGCGGGGCCGCCGGGTCGCTCACGTCGTACTCCGTCTCCGGCGACGGCTCGATCGTCGGCCGCTACTCGAACGGCCGGACCGAGGTCCTCGGCCAGGTCGCGCTCGCGACGTTCACCAACGCCGGCGGGCTCGAGAAGGCGGGCGACTCGCTCTTCGCGGCGACGCAGTACTCGGGCGACCTGCTGGTCGGCGCCGCGGGCGACCCGGGCCTCGGCTCGATCACCGCGGGCGCTCTCGAGATGTCGAACGTCGACCTCTCGCAGGAGTTCACCAACCTCATCGTGTCGCAGCGCGGGTTCCAGGCGAACTCGCGCGTGATCACGACGTCCGACGAGGTGCTCACCGAGCTCGTCAACCTCAAGCGCTGACCCGGGCGCGGTGGGGTGCCTCCCGGCCCGACCGGGAGGCACCCCACCGAACCCCGCGCTGGACCCCGCACCGCCTTCCGACCCGCACCTCCGTCCCGAACCCGTCCGCACCTGACCCGGACCCGTCCCACCCGAAGGGAGAGCCGTGATCGTCCTCACGCGCTTCAGCTCCGAGCGCATCGCGATCAACGCGGACCTGGTGGCCCGCGTCGAGACCAACCCGGACACGCGCGTGACGCTCATCGACGGCTCGCGCTACATCGTGACCGAGCCCATGGAGGTCGTGATCCGCCTCGTCGAGGAGCACAAGGCGCGCGTGCTCGCGCTCGCGCGCTCCCTGCCCGCCCCCGCCGAGCGCGCGCCGCTCGAGGTCGTCCGGTCCGCGCCCGACGACGCCCCCGCCCCCGGCGACCGCCCGGTCGCCCTCGCACCCCTGCCCGACACGAGGACGAAGTAGGCCATGGACCCCGCAACCATCATCGGCATCCTCGTCGCGTTCGGCTCGCTCATCGCGATGGTGTACCTCGAGGGGTCGCAGATCACCTCGATCCTGCTCCCGGCACCGATCATCCTCGTCTTCGGGGCGAGCATCTTCGCCGCCGTCGCGTCGGGGACGCTCAAGGACTCGGTCCGGGCCTTCAAGACGCTGCCGCGCGCGTTCACGGGCAAGGCGCCCCGTCCCGCGGAGGCCATCGAGGAGGTCGTCCGGGCCGCGGAGATCGTCCAGAACGACGGCGGCCTGCTCGCCCTCGAGGCCGAGTCCCAGAAGACCGACGATCCGTTCCAGCGCAGCGCGCTGCAGTCGCTCGCCGACGGCTCGGACGCCGAGCAGCTGCGCACCCTGCTCGAGGAGCGGATCGAGACCAAGGCCCGCGAGGACGCCGTCGCGTACGACTTCTTCAACGCGATCGGTGGCTACGCCCCCACGATCGGCATCGTCGGCACCGTCGTCTCGCTGACCCACGTGCTGGAGAACCTGTCCGAGCCCGAGAAGCTCGGGCACATGATCGCCGCGGCGTTCATCGCGACCCTGTGGGGCATCCTCTCCGCCAACTTCATCTGGCTGCCCATCGGCGCGAAGCTCAAGCGCCTGTCCGACCTCGAGATCGAGCGGCTCCACGTCCTCCTCGAGGGCTACATGTCGATCCAGGCGGGCTCGCGCGCCCGGGTCATCGACGAGCGGCTCAAGACGATGGTCCCCGAGTGGTCGTTGCCCGAGGACAAGGCCGCCTGATGGCGCGGCGTCGCAGGGGCGGCCACGGCGGCGGGGGCGGCGGTGGCGGGCACGACACGGGCGGCTCCGGCCGCTGGATGGTGTCGTACATGGACATGGTGACCGTCCTCATGTGCCTGTTCATCGTCCTGTTCGCCATCAGCTCGGTCGACCAGGGCAAGTACCAGGAGCTGAAGTCCTCCCTCGCGGAGGGCTTCGGCAACGTCGAGGACGCCGCGGTCGTCGAGGAGGTCGTCGAGAACCCGGCCAAGGAGCCGGTCGACGTCGAGACGGACCTCGAGCGCGCGCTCGACGAGGTGTCGGACCTCTCGGCGCTGCGCGACGCGATGGCCCGCGACCTCGCCGCGCACGGGCGGTCCGACACGGTCCGGTTCGACATCGACGAGCGCGGCCTGACCGTGCGGCTCGTGTCCGCGGACACGTTCTTCTCGCCCGGGAGCGCGGACCTCACGCAGGAGGCGCGGGCGGTGCTCGACGTCGTGGGCCCGGCGCTCGCGCCGACCGCGCACGAGATCCGCATCGAGGGCAACGCGGACTACACCTCGACCGTGACGTCGGTCTTCCCGTCGAACTGGGAGCTGTCCTCGTCGCGCGCCACCGCCGTGCTGCGCCACCTCGTCGAGCAGGACGGCCTCGCCGAGCACCGGATCGCCGCGGTGGGCTTCGGCTCGGCGCGCCCGCTCGCCGAGGGCACGAGCCCCGAGGCGCTCGCGACGAACCGCCGCGTCGACATCATGGTGCTCTCGTCCGCGCCGGAGGCCGTGCGCGCGCTCATCCCGCAGGTGCTCTCGGGGCAGCTCAGCGCGGCGGACGTCCCGGCCGCGGAGGCGGACGCGCGGGCTCTCGCGCGGGCCGCCGAGACGGCGGGAGAGGCGGGCGCACCGGGGGAGTGACGGGGTCCGTCGAGCCTGCGCGGCGTCGCGCAGGCTCGCGTCGTGCGCGCCCGCATAGGAGCGGTCGTGAGCACGACGACACCCGAGCGGGTCCAGCAGCCCGCACCGAGCCGCAAGGTCGAGGTCTACGACTTCCGCCGCCCGACGACGCTCGTCCGCGAGCACCACCGCATCCTCGAGATGGCGTTCGAGAGCTTCGCGCGCCAGTGGGGCACGCAGCTCACGGCCCGCGTGCGGGTCGTGAGCCAGGTCAACCTCGCCGCGGTCGCGATGCGCACCTACGACGACTACGTCGCCGAGCTGCCCGTGACGACGACGTTCGTCGTGTGCGAGCTCGAGGGGATCGGCCCGCGCGCCGTCCTGCAGTTCCCGCACACGGACGCCCTCACGTGGATCGCCCACATGCTCGGCGCCGGACCGAGCATCCCGGTCGTCGACCGCAAGTTCACCGACGTCGAGCGCACGCTCGTGACGTCGCTGCTCACCGAGACGCTGCGCGACCTGCGCCACTCGATGGGCCGGCTCCTCGAGAACCCGCTGCGGATCTCGTCGATCCAGCACAACTCGCAGTTCGCCCAGGCCGCCCCGACCGCCGAGCTCATGATCGTCGCCGAGTTCGACCTCCGCGTCGGCGAGCGCGCGTGCCGGGCGACCCTCGCCGTGCCGTCGGTCGCGCTGCTGCCGCACCTCGGCGAGGCCAACCCGGCGGACGACCCCGCCGACGCCACCCGGCGCACGCGCCAGCACGTCGCGCGCTCGCTCGTCGACGTCACCGTCGAGCTCACCGGCGCGTCCATGACGCCGACCGAGGTGCTGGACCTCGCCGTCGGCGACGTCGTGCACGTCCCCCACGCCCAGTCCCGCCCGCTCGACGTCATCGTCGACGGCCACGTCCTGGCCCGCGGCGCCGTCGGCTCGTCCGGCTCCCGCCTCGCCTGCCGCATCGTCACCACCGAGGAGAACTGACCCATGAGCACCGCCACCCCGGTCGAGCAGTCCGTCGTCGAGGCCGCGTCGGCCGCCGCCCACGCGCTCGTCGAGCTCGTCCCGACCAGCACCCCGCTGCGCGCGGCCCTGCGCGGCGGCGCCCCCGTCGGCCCGCAGGCCGCGCGGGCGGTCGTCGCCTCGTACGTGGGGGACTCCGGCACCGACCTCGCGCTCGCACTCATCGACCAGGACGCGCTCGCCGACGCCTCCCAGGAGGCGGCGCTCGACGTCACCGACGTCCTGCGCCCCGCCCTGGAGGCCGCGGGGGCGACCACCGGCGTCGGCGTGCTCGGGGAGGTGCGCGTCGCCGACGCGACCGCGCTCTTCGAGGACCCGGAGTCCGTCGTGTTCGAGCTCTCCACGGACGACGGCCCGACGGCGGGCTGGTTCGTCGTGCGCACGCGCCGCGCGCTCCAGAGCCTGCCCGACGAGGCCGTGACCGGCGCGCGGCTCGCGCGCATCTCCAACGTCGAGATGCGCCTCTCCGTGATCGTGGGCCGCACCCGGATGCCGGTGCGGGACGTGCTCAGCCTCGAGCCGGGCGCCGTCGTCGAGCTCGACCGGTCCGCCGGGGCGCCGGCGGACGTGCAGCTCAACGGGCGCACGATCGCCAAGGGCGAGGTCGTGGTCGTCGACGGCGGCGACTACGGGGTGCGCATCACCAAGATCCTCGACGCGGACGACTGACCGGCATGGACGTCACCACCGTGCTGCGCGTCGCCTTCTCGCTGGCGGTCGTGCTCGGGCTCCTGTGGGTCTCGTACCGCGTCGCGAGCAAGACCTCGCGCTCCGCGCCGCGCGGGCGCCAGGAGCAGCTGACCGTGGTCGCGCGCCAGGGGCTGTCGCAGAAGAGCGCCGCGGTCCTGCTCGAGGCCGGGGGCCGGCGGTACCTCCTCGGCGTGACGGAGTCGTCCGTGACCGTCATCGACGGCCCGACACCCGTCCCGTCCGACGTCCCGCCCACCGCGGTCCCCGCAGCGGACGCGACGCCCGGTGCTCCGACCTCGGACGAGCCGTCGTTCGACGACGCCGTCACCGCGGCACGACTGTGGCTCGCGCAGCCGCCCGCGAACGGGGACGCCCCGGCGTGGAACGGCGAGCCCGGCTCGGTTCCCGCCGACGTGCGCGCCGACGTGCCCGCCGCCGCGCCCCCGGCCGTCTCGGGGCCTCGGGTCGGGACCCCCGGGACCGCCGTCGTCGTCGCGCCGCCCGTGCCGACGAGCGCCCTGCGCACCTTCCTCGCGCCCGACACGTGGCGCAAGGCCGCGCGGGTCGTGCGAGGAGGTGCCCGGTGACCCGCGCCCTCCCGTCGCGCCGCGCGCTGCGCGTCGCGGTGCTCGTCGGGGCGGTCCTGCTCCTCGTCGCGGTCGCGACCGTCCTGCTCGCGCCCCACGCGGGCGCCGCGGTCGTCGACCCGACCGACCCGGCCCCGCCCACCCAGCCGGTCGACCCGCAGGACGGCGGGTCGACGCTCTCGGTGGAGATCAACGGGCCGAACGGCGAGCCGTCGTCGTCCCTCGTGACGCTGGTCGGCATCACGCTGCTGTCGCTCGCGCCGACGCTGCTGCTCATGATGACGTCGTTCACCAAGATCTTCGTCGTCCTCGCCCTGACCCGGAACGCGCTGGGCACCGCCACGGTGCCGCCCAACATGGTCCTCGCCGGGCTCGCGCTGTTCCTCTCGCTGTTCGTCATGTGGCCGGTGTTCGGCGAGATCAACGACGCCGCGGTCCAGCCCTACCTCGACGGCACCACGACCTTCAGCCAGGCGCTCGACGCGGGCGCCGTGCCGCTGCGGGAGTTCATGCTCGCCCACACGCGCGAGGAGGACCTCGCGCTCATGACGCGCGCCGCCGACCTCGAGAACCCGGCGACCCCCGTCGACGTCCCGCTCACGACGCTCGTCCCCGCGTTCGTCATCTCGGAGCTCCGCGCCGCGTTCATCATCGGGTTCGTCGTCTTCGTGCCGTTCCTCGTCATCGACCTCGTCGTCGCCGCGGCCCTCATGAGCATGGGCATGATGATGCTGCCGCCCACGATGATCTCGCTGCCGTTCAAGCTGCTGCTCTTCGTCCTCGTCGACGGGTGGGGTCTCATCACGACCTCGCTCATCGGCTCGTACGGGATGGGTTGACCGTGGAGACCGCCGCCGTCCTCGACGTCGCCACGCAGGCGCTCGTCCTCGCCGCCAAGCTCGCGGCCCCCGTGCTCGTCACGTCGCTCGTCGTGGGGCTCGCCATCTCGATCGTGCAGTCCGTCACGCAGATCCAGGAGATCACGCTCTCGTTCGTCCCCAAGGCGCTCGCGGTCGCCGTCGCGCTCGTCGTGTGCGGCAACTGGATGATCGGCGAGATGGTGACGTTCACGCACGAGATGTTCGACCTCATCCCGTCGCTGCTGAACGGGGGCTGACGTCCCGTGCAGCTCGAGATCGACCTCGCGTGGCTCCAGGCGACGATGCTCGCGGGCGTCCGCATGGCCGCGTTCATGACCATCGCGCCGCCGTTCTCGCACCACGCCATCCCGCGCCAGGTCCGCGCGATCCTCGCGGTGTCGCTCGGGCTCGTGGTCTCCGGTCGTGCCGCCCCCGGGTACGAGGCGACCGGCACCGCGACGTTCCTCGCGCACCTCGTCGCCGAGGCGGTCACGGGGGCGATGCTCGGGACGCTCGTCATGGTCGTCTTCTCGGCGATCACCGCCGCCGGCGCCCACCTCGACCTGTTCGGCGGGTTCTCGCTCGGCATGGCGTACGACCCCCAGACGAACGTCAACGGGTCGCAGTTCACGCGCCTCTTCGCGCTCCTCGCGGTCGTGCTCATGTTCGTCTCCGACGCGTACCAGCTGATGGTGCTCGGCCTCGCCCGCTCCTACGAGGCCGTCCCGGTGGGCGGCCTGGCCAGCGTCCCGGCGGCGTCGTTCGTCGAGGCCCTCACCGGGTCGTTCGTGGCGGGGCTGCAGATCGCCGGGCCGATCGTCGTCGTGCTCTTCCTGGCCGACGCCGGGCTCGGCCTGGTCAACCGGGTCGCCCCCGCGCTCAACGCGTTCGCGATGGGCTTCCCGCTGAAGATCTTCCTCACGCTCGCGCTCGTCGGGACGGTGCTCGTCGCGCTGCCCCACGTCGTCTCGGTGCTCACGGCCGAGGCCGTCGAGCGCATGGGCGGGGTGGGCTGATGGCCGACTCCACCGAGGAGAAGACCGAGCAGGCCTCCGACCGGAAGATGAAGGAGGTCCGGTCCAAGGGCCAGCTCGGCAAGTCGCAGGACCTCACGGCCTGGGTCGGGGTCGGGATCGCCGGCGCGGTGATCCCGCTGACCGTGAGCGCCGCGGCGCGGGCCGCGACCGACCAGGTGCTGTCGCTGCGCACCGTGATCGAGAACCCCGAGCCCGCGGTCGCGCTCCAGCTGGCGCAGGACGCGCTCGGTTCCGTGGTGCCGACCATGCTGCCGCTCCTCGGGGCGATCGCCGTCGCCGTGCTGCTCGCGTCGGTCGCGCAGGGCGGCCTGCACCTGAAGCGGCTGCGCCCCGAGGCCGACCAGTTCAACCCGATGAGCGGGCTCAAGCGGATGTTCGGGGCGCAGGCGCTGTGGAACGGCGCCAAGGCCCTGCTCAAGACGACGGTCGTCGGCGTCGTGCTCTACGCGGTCGTCCAGTCACTCATGCCGGTCCTCCTGGCCGCGGGCGGCCTGCCGATCGCGTCGCTGCTCGAGGCGGCGGGCTCCGGCGTGCGCTCGCTCCTGGTCTGGGCGACGGCGGCGGGCCTCACCCTCGCGCTGTTCGACGTGCTCGTCGTGGCACGACGCAACCGCAAGAAGACGCGCATGACCAAGAAGGAGCTCAAGGACGAGAACAAGAGCACCGACGGCGACCCGCTCGTGAAGTCGCAGCGCCGGTCGATGGCGCGCTCGATGACGCGCAACCGCATGCTCGCCGCCGTGGCCGACGCGGACGTCGTCGTCGTCAACCCGACCCACGTCGCCGTCGCGCTGCGGTACGAGCCCGGGCGCTCCGCGCCGCGCGTCGTCGCGAAGGGCGCCGACCACGTCGCCGCCCGCATCCGTGAGAAGGCCGAGGAGTCGCGGGTGCCGATGGTCCGCGACGTCCCGCTCGCGCGCGCCCTGCACCGGGCGTGCGACGTCGGGCAGGAGGTGCCCGTCGAGCTCTACATGGCCGTCGCGCGCGTCCTCGCGTTCGTCATGGCGCTCACGCGCCGCGGCGCGGCGGCCTCGTCCGTCCCGCACCGCATGGCCCGCCCGGCGATCGCGCCGGGCGAGTGGCCCGCCACCGACGACGCGCGGGCCGCATGACCTCGCCCGGCCGAGCCGTCGGCGCGCGCTGCGGCGGCCACGACCTGCATAGGACGTCGCGTCAGCAGCCGCCGACGCCCCGGACCCGGAAGGACCAGCGTTCCGCGTGAAGAACCGATCCCTCGCCATGATCGCCGTGCCGCTCGGCGTCGTCGGCATCGTCCTGCTGCTCGTCGTGCCGATCCCCGCGGCCCTGCTCGACGTGCTCATCATCGTCAACATCCTGCTGTCGCTCGTGATCCTGCTGACGTCGATGTTCGTCAAGAAGCCGCTCGACTTCTCGGTGTTCCCGTCGCTGCTGCTCGTCGCGACGCTGTTCCGGCTGGGCCTCAACGTCGCCTCGACGCGGCTCGTGCTCGGGGACGGCTACGCGGGCGAGGTCATCGGCGCGTTCGGCCACATCGTCGTCGACGGGAACCTCGTCATCGGCATGGTCGTGTTCCTCATCCTCGTCGTCATCCAGTTCCTCGTGATCACCAAGGGCGCGGAGCGCGTGGCCGAGGTCGGGGCGCGCTTCACGCTCGACGCGATGCCCGGCAAGCAGATGGCGATCGACGCCGACCTCAACGCGGGGCTCATCAGCGAGCAGGACGCGCGGGCCCGCCGCGCCGAGATCTCCGCGGAGTCCGACTTCTACGGGGCGATGGACGGCGCGTCGAAGTTCGTCAAGGGCGACGCCATCGCGGGCATCGTCATCACGCTCATCAACCTGCTGGGCGGCATCGTGATCGGCGTCGTCATGCACGGCACGCCGGCCATGGAGGCCGTCGACACGTACTCGATCCTCACGGTGGGCGACGGGCTGGTCACCCAGGTCCCCGCGCTGCTCATGGCGGTCGCCACGGGCATGATCGTCACGCGCTCGAACTCCGGCGAGGGCGACGTCGGCTCGCAGGCGTCGAGCCAGCTCGTCCAGTCGCGGCAGGCGCTCGCCATCGCGGGCGTCGCGGCGTTCGCCATGGCGCTCATCGAGGGCATGCCGAAGCTCCCGTTCCTCGTGCTCGGGGTGGGCCTGATCATCGCGGCCCAGCAGATCAAGGCGAGCCAGCGGCGGGCCGAGGTGGCGCGCGCCGCGGCCGAGCAGATCGAGAAGGAGGGCACGCGCAGCGACGGCACCGAGGACCTCCTCGAGCAGATGCGGGTGCACGCGCTCGAGATCCTGCTCGCGCCCGACCTCGTCGACCTGGTCACCGGCGCGCACGACGACCTGCTCGGACGGGTCCGCGCCCTGCGGCGCAAGATCGCGACCGACCTCGGGGTCGTCGTGCCCCCCGTCCGCACGCGCGACTCCCTGGAGCTCCCGGCGTCGACCTACGCGGTGCGGATCGCCGGCGTCGAGGCCGGTCGCGGCCAGGCGCCGGCCGGCAAGGTCCTCGCGCTCGGCGACGACCTCGCCGCCCTGCCCGGGCTGGCGACCGTCGACCCGGTGTTCGGCATGGACGGCAAGTGGGTCCCGGTGGAGATGCGGCACAGCGCCGAGATGGCGGGCGCCACGGTGATCGACCGGGTCTCCGTGCTCGTCACGCACCTGTCCGCCCTCATCGCCGCGAACGCGGCGCGGCTGCTGTCCCGCGAGGACGTGCGCGTGCTCACCGACGAGGTGAAGCGGACCAACCCGTCGGCCGTCGACGAGCTCACGCCGGCCCTGCTGTCGCTCGCGGAGGTCCAGCGCGTCCTGCAGGGGCTGCTCGAGGAGCAGGTCGCCGTCAACGACCTGCCCCGGATCTACGAGGCGCTCGCGCTCGCCGCGAAGCGCTCGACCGACCCCGAGCACCTCGTCGAGGCGGCGCGCGCGGCGCTCGGGCCGGCGATCCCGGCCCGGCACACGGTCGCGGGCACGATCCGGGTCGTGACGATCGCCCCGGCCCTGGAGCAGGCGATGCTCGCGGGCCGCCAGCCCGGCGGCGACCAGGGCACCGCGATCGTCGTGGACCCGGCGCGCCTCGACGCGTTCCGCTCGTCCGTGGGCGACCGCGTGCAGGCGGCCCGGGCCACCGGCGAGGACGTCGTCCTCGTGTGCGCGCCGTCGCTGCGCGCGGCGGTCCGGCGCCTCGTCGCGACGCAGGTGCCCGACCTCGCCGTGCTGTCGTACACCGAGGTGACGGCGGGCAACGCGCTCATCGAGACGGTCGGGGTGGTGAACGATGCCCCGGCGATTGCGGCTCGAGGGTGAGTCCCTCGACGCCGTGCTCGCCCAGGCACGGCGCCTGCACGGCCCGGACGCGCGGATCGTCTCCGCCGAGCGGGTCATCACGGGCGGCTTCAAGGGGCTCTTCGGGCGGCAGCACTACGAGGCGGTCGTCGAGGTGGGCGACGCGCCGCCCCGGACCGCCGTCGGGCCGGTCCGGTTCCCCGCCGCCCGCCGGGCGGGCATCGCGGCGCTGCTCGACGACGCCGACGAGGGCGACGCGCTGCGCCCGGCGCCGTCGGCCGCGGTCGAGGTCTCGACCCGCGGCGACGACTTCGCGGCGCTGCTCGACGAGCTCGTGGCCGAGACGGCGGAGCCGCCGCCCGCGGCCGTCACCGCCCCGCCCGCGCCCGTGTCGCCGCTGCCGCGCGCGGCGCCGGGCGACCTCGTGGCGCTCGTCGGGCTGGCCGCCGACGTCGTCGCGGCGGCCCGCGCGCTGGCGCAGCGGGAGGGCCTGCTCACGGCCTGCGCGGGCAGCGCGACCGACGGCGACACGGTGCGCGTCGACGACCGCCGCGCGGCGACCGAGGCGCGCGCCCGCGGGGTCCGCGCCGCCCGCGCCACGGTCGTGGCCGTCGGGGTGCGCGTGGACGCGGCCGGGGTGGCGCGGGTCGTCGACGAGCTGGGCGCCGAGCAGGTCGCGGTCGTGGTCGACGCCTCGCGCAAGCCCGCGGACACCGAGCGCTGGGTCGCCGAGGTGCAGCGGCTCGTGCTGGTCCGCGCCATGGTTGTGGTCGGGCGCGAGCTGACGACGACGCCCGACTCCGTGCTCGCGCTCGGGCTCCCCGAGCTGCGGCCCGCAGGCTGACCCGGGCCGCGCCCGCATAGGTCCTCCGAACGGTCAGGATGACACGCGGGACGTCAGGAGGACGTGGCGATGCTGGTGCTGGGACGCAAGGTGGGAGAACGGATCCTCGTCGGCGACGACGTCGTGGTCACGGTCGTGTCGGTGGGCCGGGACGGGGTGCGCGTCGGGATCGACGCGCCCCGCGAGGTGCGGGTCCACCGGGCCGAGATCGTCGACCAGGTCGCCGCGGACAACCGGGCCGCCGCGCTCGGGGCGCCCGGGGGCGAGGCGCGCGCCCGCGCGCTGCTGGGGCTCGACGCGCCCTCCTGACGCGCCGCACGGGACGTGCGGGGTCCTCGGCGGCGAAGAGCAGCCGTCGGGGGTGCCCCTCCCGTCGGGAGGCCCGCCGAGCGCTACCCGCGTCCGCCGCGGCCGCCACCGTGGCCGCGGTCCTGCCGGCCCGCGTCCTTGTCGGTGCGCCGGTCGTCGCGGGTCTGCGGCTGCGGCTTCGCCGTCCCCGGCCGGGACGAGCCGCGCGCCTCGTCGGACCGCGGTGCGGGACGGTCGGGCTTCGGCTGAGCCGGGCGCGTGACGGGCGGCCCCGGTCGCGCGGGCACGGGCGTCGGTGCGGGCCGGACGGCCGGCGCGGGCTTCGGCGTCGGCTTCGGCGACGGCTTCGCCGCAGCCGGGGGTGCGGGCTGAGGTGGAGCAGCCGGTGCGGGTGCCGGCGCCGCTCCCGAGGCGGGGGCGGGAGCCGGCGCGGGCGTCTCCGGGACGGCCGGGCCCGGTGCGGCCGGCACGACCACGGGCAGCGGCTCGACCACGGGCTCGCCGCCGGGCTCGTCGACGGCGTCGTCCACCCGCGGACCGACCGGCTCGTCCGCCGGCTCGTCGACGAGCTCGACGGCGGGTGCCGGCGACGGCGCCAGGCCCGTGAGCACCGGGGAGGACAGGTCGAGGCGGACGGACGCGGCGCCGACGCCGTCGAGCGGCGCCCACGCGGTCGAGCCGGTGCCCGGCTTCGTGCCCAGGAGCACCTGCTCGGGCCGTGCCGAGACGCCCGGGCCACCACCGACCTCGTCCTGCGCGGGCGCGACGACGACCCCGAACGCGAGCGTCGCCGCCGAGAGCACCGCGGCGGCGCCCCAGCGCACGGGACGACCCGGGCCGCTGGAGCGCGCGCGGCCCCGGACCCCGAGCGCACGGCGACGCTCCGGGCGTGCGGGGGCGTGCGCCGACGAGACCGTCGCTGCCGACCGGGACGTCGGGAGCGGGCGCGTGGCGGTGGCCTCGTCCAGCGGGTGCGGCGTGGGCGGGAGTCCTGCCGCCACGGCACCCGTGCGGACGACCTCCCGCGGGGCAGGACGGTCCACGACGGCGGCGGTCTCCCGGAGCAGCAGCAGGGCGGCGCGGTCGGCCGCGAGGCGGTGGCGGTACGGAGGGACGGCGACCGCGCCCTCCGCGGCCAGCGCGCGCACGGCGCGCAGGGCCTCGAAGCGCACGGTGGGCGACCAGGCGCGGCCCTCGAGCGGACGACGGCCGGCGACGAGGTCGTCGAGCACGGCGCGCTGGGCGTCGGTCACGGCCCGCAGCGCGGCGACCTGGTCCGTCCCCGAGACCCCGGCGGCGCGGACGTGCCGCCGGGCGTCGCGCGCGAGCCCGACGGCGTGCGCGGCGACGAGGCCGGCCACCGCGCGCTCGCGCTCGCCCTCCGGCACCGTCGCGGCGACGACGCGTGCGTCCTCGACGACCGAGCGTCGAGACCCGGGTCCCTCGTCAGACATGTCCTGCTGCCCCCGTGCTCCTGCGCCCGCCCTGCGGCCGCCCCCTGGTCCCCGTGCGCGCCACGGTGCGGTTCTCCTGCTCGCCGCGGTACGCCGCGGGCCTCCCGGCAGGTGCGGGTCGTGGAGCGACGCTCGCGCTCACACGCTGTCCACGGCGTCGAGGACGATGCCGACGTCCCGGAGGTGCTGCGCCGCCAGCACCCGGACCCGGTCGATGTGGGCGACGGTCCGGTGCCGGGGCAGACCCAGGGTCCGGGCGATCCACACGACCGTGTCGTGGCCCGGTAGCGGCCCGCCGCCCCCGTACGCCTCGGACATCCAGAGCGCCGCGACCCGTCCGCGGACCGGGTCCTCCGCGTGCGCCGCGTCGACGACGGAGCGGACGAGCGCCGGGACCTCGACCGCGTGCAGCACGCAGTCCGCGTGCGCGTCGGTCGTGCGCGCGGAGTCGAGGGCCTCGTCGAACGACAGCGCGCCACGCAGCACGAGCTCGTCGGCCTCCGTCACGACCATGCCCTGCCGGACGACGTCGGCTCGGTGGGCGCCGAGGCGCTCGTTCGTGGCGCGGACGGCCTCCTCGACCGTGGGCGCCGCGCCGCGCAGCGCGGCGAGCTCCGAGCGCGTGCGCGCGAGCTCGCGGCGGCGACGCTGCGCGGCCACCATGCCCGACGCCGGCGCGGTCGCGTGGTCGAGGAACGAGCGGACCCGGGGCCGTGCCGTGTAGACGACGATGGCGAGGAACGAGCGCATGCTGCGCAGGTACGCGGGGTCGCGCCGGGACCGCTCGAGCATCTCCCAGGCGGTCTCCACGACGATCGCCGCGACGTCGTCGAGGTGCTGCGCCGCGGGCACCGAGTTGGTGCGGCACAGGCGCGCCGCGATCCGGCGCCACTGCGTCGCATGGGCGGCGAGGAGGGACGAGACCTCGGTGCGGTATCGGTCGTCGTCCTCGATCGCGACGACGCGGGCGACCTCGTCCCGGAGCGCCCCGGGGTCGTCGTCCTCCCGCGGGCCCTCGTCGACGGCGCGCACGGGACGCGCGTCGCGCGCCCGCTGCGGGCGCGGGTCGAGCAGGGTCCGGTCGGTCACGGTCCAAGCATGCGGACCCGGAGGGGCTCCTGGCGCGCGGGACACCGTCTTTCACACCGGACTTCACCCTCAGGTGCCCCGGGCAGCGGGTGATCTCCGCACGCTTCGCCCGCCGCGGGTGTTTCGCGGACGTCGCCACGGTGGGATGCTGTCCTCGGCGACGGGCTCGCCGGCTGGACAGGGCAGGACGAGATCAGGAGGTGGACCGGGTGCACGCAGCGTCCTGCGCTTCGACGGCGTCGCCGTGCCGGGCCGCCGACGCCCCGGGCGGGGTGGTGTCGCGGTGACCCCGGAGGAGGACGGCGCCGGCGCGCCATGGGACGACACGACCTGGGCCATCTGGGCCGTGGGCCTCGTGGAGCCGCTCATCGACCCCGACGACCGGCTCGCGACCATGGCCGCGATGCGCGCGCAGGCGAAGGCGCACCCGCTGCGTGCCATGACGCTCCTCGCCGGCGCCCTCACCGACCTCCTGGACTCGTTGCCCGACGACGACCCGTGGCGCCACCTGGACCCCGCGACGTTCGGCACGTACCGGGACGGCCTGGACCTGGTCCCGTCGGAGGCCGTCGTGATCGCCGAGGACATCGGCCTCGCGGCGCTCGCCCGGCCGCTCGGGCACGGCGGGGCGCGGGTCATGAGCGAGGCGCAGCACGGGTGGGAGAACGCCGCGCACGCGGCGAACGAGCTCGAGGACCCGGTGCGCACGCTCACGCGCGCCGTGGCGTGGGCCGCCTGGCGTCGCCGCGTGTACGTGGGCGAGGACAGCTACCCCGTGCTCGTGGTCTTCTCGTGGCTGCCGCGCGCGGCGCTCATCGCTGCGGGACGCGAGATCGACGACGACCTCGCGCGCGCCGAGATGCGCGCGTCCGCCAAGATCGTCGACGACCTCGTCTGACCGGCTCGGGCCTCAGCGCCCGTCCGTGCCGCTCGCGGGCA
This sequence comes from Cellulosimicrobium sp. AB352, assembly GCF_049538415.1. Taxonomy (NCBI): domain Bacteria; kingdom Bacillati; phylum Actinomycetota; class Actinomycetes; order Micrococcales; family Promicromonosporaceae; genus Cellulosimicrobium; species Cellulosimicrobium sp. AB352. The sequence continues at coordinate 26,959 of NZ_JBMVFX010000028.1, forward strand.
GGGGACGCTGGGCCGGGAGCAGTCCCAGCTCGATCCCGCGGGCGAGGGCGTCCTCGCGCCGGCGCACGCCGAGCTTCCGGTAGATCGAGCGGAGCTGGCTCTTGACCGTGTTCACGGACACGGTGAGGCTCCGGGAGATGTCGACCGCGGTCGCGTGGCGCATGAGGGTGTCGAGGACGACGACCTCGCGGTCGGACAGGGGCTGGGGGAGGTCGGCCGTCGCGGCGAAGAGCTCCGGCACGGGTTCCGCGTCCCCGATGAGGCGCTGCGCCGTCTGGTCCTTGCTCCGTGCCGCGAGCTCGACCAGCGTGAGGAGGTCGTGCCGGGCGGGGAGCGCGAGGGCGAACCGCAGCCGCCGGTCCTCGGCGACGCCGGCGAGCTTGTCCAGGGCGTCGCGCGCCTGCGTCTCCTCCTCCGCGTGCGTGAGCGCGGCGGCGAGCAGGACGGCGTGCGCGGCCCGCAGGCGCGGCGCGGCGGTCCGCGGCGGCGTGTGCGCGACGAGGACGTCCCGCGCGGTGCTCCACCGGCCGGTGAGCAGCGCCGCGTGGGCCCGCAGCAGCCAGGTGAGCGACGACGTCGCCGGGGCGACCTTGAGCCAGGAGTGCACCGCGCCGACCTGGCCGCGCGCGAGCCCGAGCAGGCCGCTCACGTAGTCGAGGTGGTCGATGTCGCGCGCGGAGATGCGTCGGCGGCCGCGCTCGGACTCGATGTAGCGGCGCAGCCGCTCGATGCCCAGGGCCGGCTCGAAGGACACCAGGTCGACGTAGGCCTGGACCGTGGCGACGACCGGGCGGGTCTCCAGCGTCGCGAGGTGCGGTCGCAGCACGTCGAGGTGGGCCTGGGCGCCGCGGGCGTCGAAGCGCTCGAGGCACACGATCGCGCGGGCGATGCGGTACAGGTGGTCGTCGCGCCCCGCGCGGACCTCGGCGTGGGGCGACGCCTCGATGACCTCGAGGTCGCGCACGGCCTCCGGCAGGTCGCCGCGGAGCGCGAGCACGAGCGCACGCAGCGACAGGCCGTAGAGCGTGCGGGGGTCGACGGCGGGGGAGCCGCCGAGGTCCTCGAGCGTGGCGAGCGCCTCGTCGTCCGCGCCCGCCCGCGCGAACGACATCGCGACCTCGGCGCGGAGCCGGGGCAGCTCGCGGACGAGCTCCCGGCGCTCGTCCACACCCAGCTCGTCGAGCGTCTGCCGAGCCCGGCGCGCCGGCTCGAGCGCGCGCTGCGTCGCGTTCGTCGAGCGCAGCGCGACGCTCTCGAGCACGTCCAGGACGACGCGTTCCGCCGTCGAGGTCGTCCTCGCCCGGGGGCGCAGGGCGGCCAGCGTCAGCTGGTACGTCTCGATCGCCTCGGTGCGCTCACCGGGGACGCTGTCGTGGTGGATCGCGAGGGCCCCGGCGAGCAGCGGCCAGCGCCGCAGGTCCGTCTGCGGGAGGCTCTTGAGGACGTCGAGGCGGGCCAGCGCCTGCGGCTCGAGCAGCTCGCCCCAGTACCGCGAGACGGCCGAGGACGCGAGCCCGAGGTCGCCCGCGCCGACCGCGTGCCGCAGCGCCTCGACGGGATAGCCGTTCGTCAGGTACCAGCGCGCGGCGGCGAGCTGGGCGAGCCCCCACTCGTCCGGGTGCTCCTCGCGGACGCGCTCCGCCACGAACGTCCGCACCACCGGGAACAGGACGAAGACCCGGCCCGCGGGACGTCGCTCCCACGCACCCAGCCCGCGCTCCTCGAGCATCCACAGCAGCTGCGGCGCCGCGGGCTCCCGCGTCAGCGCCACGGCGAGGTCGGCGGTGAGGACGTCCGCGACCGCGCACCGCCGCAGGACCTGCTCGAGCCGAGGGCGCTCGGCGCCCTCGAGCTGCTTCTCGAGCGCGGCCCGCAGCAGCTCGTCGGCGACCTGGACGTGCGCCGGGGTCCCGTGGGAACCGGCCATCTCCGCGGCGAGCATCGCGACCCGCAGGTACAGCGGCTGGCCGCCGGTGAGGACGTGCGCCTCGGCGGGGTCGAGGTCCACGCCTGCCTGGCGCAGCATGCGGGCCGTCTCGTCCCGGGTCAGCGGCAGCTGGTCCGCGGTGATGACGGTCCGGTCGAGCTCGAGCCCGACCGAGGCGGCCTCCAGGGGGGAGACCGTGCTCGTGGCCACGGCCACGGAGAGGTTCGGGCACAGGCGCAGCAGGGCGAGGACGTCCTCGTGGACCGCGGCGTCCGTGACGTCCTGGTAGTCGTCGATGACGACCACGACCTCCCCGGGCACCGCGAGGAACGCGTCGGCCAGGCGGCCGGGCACGTCCTCGGGGGCGAGCTCCGCCGGCCCCAGCGCGGCCTCGAACGCCTCGAGCCCGGCCCGCGCGGCACGGCGCGCGACCGCGCGCCAGAGGTCCGTCCGGGACATCTCCGGGATGACGGACAGCCAGAGCCCCGGCGTGGCCCGGCGTCGGGACCACTCGGCGAGGAGGGAGGTCTTGCCCGCACCCGCGGGGCCGCGGACCACGCGGAGCGCGGCGTCCACCTCGAGCCGGTCGAGCAGGCGCTCGCGGACGAGCTCGGTGTGCGGGGGGCGTGGCGCCCCGTACAGACGGAACGTCGTCGTGTCCGTCACCGACATGCTGCCTCCGTGCTTCCCCCGCTCCACGGGCGGGCGGACGGACGGCGGCGAACCGCGTCCGGCCACGGCTCCGCCCCGAGAGCCGGCACCGCGCCGTGATCCGCTCTCACCCTAGGCGAGGAGGTGCGCCGGTTCTCGGGGAAGGCGGGTGAAGCGCTCGAACCGGGTCGCCCGCGGCTCCCTCCAGCCCGGACGAAACGGGACGCGCGGGGACGATGCGGACAGCGTGGCCCGTCGCGTGCATAGGGGCCTCGGGCGCGCCCACCCGCGGACGCGACCGGAGAGGAGCCGCACGCCCATGTCTGTGCACCGGGCCCGCCCGCGGACCGCGCTCGCCGCGGTGCTGGTGGGCGCCGTCCTGGTCGGCGCGTCCACGACGGCCCACGCCGTCCCGGTCGCCCGCGCCGCGGCAGACCCGGGCGTCGCGCCCGTGGCGACGGAGACCCTCGTGCGGGTCGTGGAGGACGGCCGGCCCGGTGCCGCGGGTGCGGCGGCGTCCACCGCTGCGGCCGACGGCACGGGCCCCGACGCGGCATCGGGCACGGACCCCGGCGCGGGCATGGACTCCGGTGCCGGCGCGGGCGCCGGCACCGTGGGCGTCGGGCCCGTCGTGCCTGCCGTGCCCGGTGCTCCCGTGCCGGACGGACCGGAGCCTCCCGCGCCCGGGTCGGCCGCTCCGGAGGAGGGCGCGTCTCCCTCCGTCCCCGCTCCCGACCCGGCGGCCCCGGAGGAGGGCGAGACGCCCCCCGGCCCCGACCCCACCGTGCCCGACGGCGAGCCCGCGCCCCGCGTGGTCGTGCTGCCGCCGGTCCTCGTCCGCGCGGCGGCCGGGGACGCGGTCTACCTCGTGCCGGTGGTCGAGGGCGTGCGCTGGTCCCTGGGCGGCGAGCCGATGGCGTGCACCGTGGTGGTGGTCGACGGGTACCGGACCGTCGAGGCGCCGCGGGACGGCGGCGTCCTGCGGGCGACGGCCGCGGCGGAGGACGGCCACGTGCTGCAGCTCCCGGACGGGCGGTCCGCCGCCGAGGCGGTCACGGAGCTGCTCCCCGTCGTCACGGCGGTGCTCCCCGCCGCGCAGGACGGCCCGGGCGAGGCGGACACGTATACCGTGCCCGACGCCGAGGGCCTCGTCGTCCGCGACGCGACCGGTGCGGTGCTCCCGCCCGGCAGCACGCACGCCGTCGAGGGGTACCTCGACCACGTGGCGCGCGTCGTCCTGACGCTCTCCCCGGCCGCGGGCCTGCGGCTCGCGGCGCAGGGCGAGGCGGAGCCGGTGCTGCCGGGGTCGGACGGGTCGCGCGCCGTCGAGCTCGTGTTCTCCGGCCTCACCGAGGTCCGGGCGCCGGCGCCCGTGGTCGTCGCCGCGCGCCCGGGCGCGGCGGCCGAGGTCGAGGTGCCGCGGGCCGACGGCGTGGAGTTCGTCCTCGACGAGCGGGTCCTCGCCCCGGGCCGCCATCCCGCCCGGGGCACGGTGACCGTGACGGCGCGCGCGCTCGACGGTTACGTCCTCGTCGGCGAGACGTCGTGGGAGCTCGTGCTCGACGGGCCGGCCGTCCCCGAGGCGCCCGCCGCCCCGCCCGCGTCGCCTGCTCCGGCCGCCCCGGCGCCCGCTGTGACACCGGACGCGTCCGCGCCGACGACGGCGGACGGGCCCGCGCTCGACCTGGCGCCGGTGGTCGGCACGGCGGACCCGTCGCGCGCCGTCGTCGTGGCCGCGGGCGAGGCGCTCGCCGCGGTGCCACCGGCCCCGCCGCGCGGGGACGCCGGGTTCGACCTGCTCACGCTGGTGCTGGGCGGGGCGCTCGTGTCCGGGGCGTGGGTGCTGCGCGCGCGCCGCGACCAGATGGCCTGACTCTGTCCACCAGGAGTCAGGGGGCCTTGCTCCGCAGCCCGGCCGGCCGGGCGCGGCACACCTCAGGCGCGCGGGCCGCCGCGGGCGGCGAGCCGCTCGACCAGGCGCGCGAGGACGTCGCCCGTGCGCAGGCCGTCGTGCTCGAACTCGTTCGTCACCCACGTGCGGACGTTGCCCACGCGCGCCGCCGTGTCGAGCGAGAGCCCGGCGTCGACGAACATGTCGTCGAAGTACACCGCCGCCTCGACCGGCACCTCGTTGCGCGCGAGGACGTCGAGGTCGTACAGGTCGGGCCACTCCTCGCGCGCGGCGAGCGCCTCCGCCGCCGCGCGGAACGGCCGGAGCGCGGCGATCTCCTCGAGCATCCAGGGGTAGATCATCTCGCCGGTGAGGAGCAGCGGTCGCGCCGCCGGGTCGAGGGCCGGCTCCTCGGCGCGGACCGCCTCGGCGGCCCACGCCGTCGGGCCGGTGCCCGACTGCGCGTAGATCGACTCGTGGAGCACGGCGTAGAGCGGGTTGGTGCGGAACGACGTCGCCGCCGCGACCTCCGCGAGGAACGTGTCCGTCAGGGTGTCGGGCGCGTCCGCGTCGAACGCCTCGTCCACGAGCCAGTGGATGCGCTCCGGGCCGGGCTTCATCCCGAGGTCCGTGCCGAGCGACTGGAGCCGGCGCACGGTGAGCCGGTCGCCGTCGGGCAGGCGCACGTCGTCGGCGGCGAGGAGGTCCGCGACGCGCGCGAGGCGGGCCGCGTCGTCCGGGTACCGCTCCCGGTAGGCGGCGTTCTTCGCGACGACGCGCGGCTGGGTGCGGCGGTACACCTCGCGCGCGTCCGCCGTCAGGCCCGGCAGCCCGCCCGTGACGTAGCACGCGGCGAGCGCCTCGGGCGCCCGGGACAGGTACGTCATCGTGAGGAAGCCGCCGTAGGACTGGCCGAGCGACGTCCACCGCCGCCCGCCGTACACCGTCCGGCGCACGTGCTCGGCGTCGGCGACGATCGCGTCCGCCCGGAAGTGGGAGAGGTACTCCGCCTGTGCGGCCCCCGGGCCGCGCGCGGCGAGCGCCGCCCCGCGCACGGCCGAGGACCGGCCGGTGCCGCGCTGGTCGAGCAGCACCACCCGGTGCGTCGCGAGCGCGGTGCAGACCCAGCCGTCCGGCCCGGTGGGCCGGGGCCCCTTGCCGCCCGGGCCGCCCTGGAGGAACACGAGCAGCGGCAGGTCGTCGTGACGCCGGACCGGGTCGACGAGCTCGCGCACGAACAGCGTGAGGCGGCGGGGGTCCGTGTCGTCGTCCCACACGAGCGGCACCTCGAGCTCGCGGTCGGTGACGTGGATGCCGGGCAGGGTGTACGCGGTCTCGCGGGCGACGCTCACCCCGCCACCCTAGCCGCGCCGCTCCGGGCGGCCGGCGGCACGTGTCACAGCTCGACGGTCTCGTTCTCCCCGCCGTCGTAGCGCGAGCCGGTGACCTTCGCCTTGACCAGGCTGAACAGCGTCGCGACGCGGCCGCCGGGGGAGTCCCAGTACTCCGCGGAGTCGGCGTGCAGCCGGACGAGCACCACGCCGGGCGTGTCCGGGCCGTCGGGGAACCACGCGTCGGCGACCGTGTTCCACAGCTCGCGGATCTTCTCGCGGTCGCGGACGACCGCGGCCCGCCCGGACACCGAGACCCAGGACGTCGAGCCCGAGAAGGCCGCGTTCGCCGCCGAGTCCCGCGCGATCTCGGCGACCTTGTGCGAGTCGGCGGCGGCGAAGAACCACAGGTCGCCGTCGAAGTCGACGGCCTGGACGCCCATCGGCCGGCTCACCAGGCTCCCGTCGGTCGCGACGGTGGTCAGCATGGCGATCTTCTCGTCCTTGATCAGGTCGCGGACCTTCGCGACCTCGTCGGAGCTCGCGTGGGGCTGCTCGTGGTGCGTGCCGGTCATGTCGTCTCCCGTCGTCGGGCCGCGGGGCGCGGCACCTCGACGCTAGGCACGACGCGCGCGACTCGCCCCGTGGGAGGACGACGAGGGGGTGGGGTGCCCGGCGCCGCGACGCCGTGCTCCCCACCCCCTCGGCGGGTGGTCCCGGGACGGGCTACTGCTCCACGTCCTCGTCGACCCACTCCATGGTCTTCGTCACGGCCTTCTTCCAGTTCCGGTACAGGCGCTCGCGCTCGCCGGACTCCATCGACGGGCTCCAGCGCTTGTCCTCGGCCCAGTTGTCGATGACGTCCTGCTCGCCCTTCCAGAAGCCGACGGCGATGCCCGCGGCGTACGCGGCACCGAGCGCCGTCGTCTCGGCGACCTTGGGGCGCACGACGTCGACGCCGAGCTGGTCGGCCTGGAACTGCATGAGGAGCTCGTTGGCGACCATGCCGCCGTCGACGCGCAGCTCGGTGAGGTCGACGCCCGAGTCGGCGTTCATCGCGTCGACGACCTCGCGGCTCTGGAACGCCGTCGCCTCGAGCGCGGCGCGCGCGATGTGGTTGCGGTTGACGTACCGCGTGAGGCCCACGAGCGCGCCGCGCGCGTCGGGCCGCCAGTAGGGCGCGAACAGGCCGGAGAACGCCGGCACGAAGTAGGCGCCGCCGTTGTCCTGGACCTTGCCCGCGAGCCACTCGACGTCGGGCGCGTCCTCGAACATGCCCAGGTTGTCGCGCAGCCACTGCACGAGCGAGCCGGTCACGGCGATCGAGCCCTCGAGCGCGTACACGGCGGGTGCGTTGCCGATCTTGTAGCAGACGGTCGTGAGCAGGCCGTTCTTGCTCATGACCTTCTCCGTGCCCGTGTTGAGCAGCAGGAAGTTGCCGGTGCCGTACGTGTTCTTGGCCTGGCCGACCTCGAAGCACGCCTGGCCGAACGTGGCCGCCTGCTGGTCGCCGAGGATGCCGGCGATCGGGACGCCGGGGACGAGACCGCGGGGACGGCCGTGGCCGTACACCTCGGACGACGACCGGATCTCGGGGAGCATCGACAGCGGGATGCCCATGTCCGCGGCGATGTCCTCGCGCCAGGAGAGCGTGTCGAGGTCCATGAGCATCGTGCGCGACGCGTTCGTCACGTCGGTGACGTGCACGCCGCCCTCGGTCCCGCCCGTCATGTTCCACAGCACCCAGGTGTCGGTGTTGCCGAACAGCAGGTCGCCCTTCTCGGCCTTCTCGCGCGCGCCCTCGACGTTGTCGAGGATCCACTTGATCTTCGGGCCGGAGAAGTAGGTGGCGAGCGGCAGGCCGACGACCGACTTGTACTTCTCGGCACCCTCGTCGCCGCCGAGCTCGTCGACGATCTTCTGGGTGCGCGTGTCCTGCCAGACGATGGCGTTGTAGACGGGCTTGCCCGTGGTCTTGTCCCAGACGACGGCCGTCTCGCGCTGGTTCGTGATGCCGACGGCCGCGATGTCCTCGTGCGTGAGGTTGCCTCGGGTGAGGGCGAGACCGACGACCTCGCGCACGTTGTTCCAGATCTGCTCGGGGTTGTGCTCGACCCACCCCGCGCGCGGGAAGATCTGGTCGTGCTCGAGCTGCCCGGTGGAGTAGATCTCCCCGGAGTGGTTGAAGACGATGGCCCGGGAGCTCGTGGTCCCCTGGTCGATGGCGAGAACGTAGTCGGCCATGGTGCGTTCAGTCCTTCACGTCGGTGTGGGTGTGGTTGCGGCGTAGGTGCCCGGCGCCCGACGGCGCGGGTCGCGTGACCGGGGAGGCCCCCGGCTCCCCGGTCACGCGGGGGAGAGGTCCGGTCGTCCGGGTCGGTCAGACCCAGGCGGCCCCGAGCAGGCCGGCGAGGACGCCGCCGACCAGCGGACCGGCGACCGGGACCCAGGCGTAGGCCCAGTCGCTCGAGCCCTTGCCCCGGATCGGCAGCACCGCGTGCGCGATGCGGGGACCGAGGTCACGGGCAGGGTTGATGGCGTAGCCGGTGGGACCACCGAGGCTCGCGCCGATACCGACCACGATGAGCGCGACCGCGAGCGGCCCCAGGCCCGACGGGGTCTTGCCGGACGCCACGACGAAGAACACGAGCACGAACGTCGCGATGACCTCCGTGACGAAGTTCCACGCGTAGGAGCGGATCTCCGGGCCGGTGGAGAACACCGCGAGCTTGGTCGCGCCGGGCGCGTCCTCGTCGAAGTGCTTCTTGTACGCCAGGAACGCCAGCACGGCGCCGACGAAGGCACCGATCATCTGGGCCCCGAAGTACAGGAACATGTTGCCGACCGTCGGCTCGATGGTCGCCGTCACGAGCCCCTCGGGGCCGGTCGCGGAGAAGAACGGCTCCTGGGCGGTGAAGAGGCCGATGGTCACGGCCGGGTTGAGGTGCGCACCCGACTTGTAGGCCACGTAGACGCCGGCGAAGACCGCGAGGCCCCATCCGAAGTTGATGAGGAGCCAGCCGCCGTTGAAGCCCTTGGTCCTCGGGAGGACGACGTTCGCGACGACGCCCGCGCCGAGGAGGATCAGTGTCGCCGTGCCGAGTATCTCGGACCAGAAGGCGTTCATGAGGAGTTGATCCATCGTGCTCTCTCTTTCGTGGTGGACTTCTCTGTCTCAACCGTCCCGACGCACCTGAGCGCCGGGTCCTCGGGTCGGTCCGCCGTCGGCGTGCGCCCCGTGGGGTCGGTGTGCGGGGCCCCGGGGACCGACCCGTCGGTCGGCACCCGGGGCTCGCTCGCGGCGATGTGCAGCTGTCAGGTCGTGCGGAGCGGCTGGAGCGGCGACACGTCGGGCGCCTCCAGCCGGGTGCGCTCGGCGGACGCGTCGTCGGGCTCCTGCTCGGCGGCGGCCTCGGCCTCCGCGCGGGCGGTGTAGCTCGCGATCTCGGCGTCGCGCGTCGCGTCGTCCCACCCGAGGATCTCGGCGGCGACGGCCGCGATCTCGGGCAGCGCGGCGAGGCCCCGGTCGGGCACCTCGTAGTTGAGCCGCGTGCGGTGCAGCAGCAGGTCCTCGAGGTGCAGCGCCCCCTCGTGGGAGACGCCGTACGCGACCTCCGCGCGCAGGTAGGCCGGCGCGTGCTCGAGCGGGCGGGCGAGGTCGGGCTGCGCCTCGCACAGCTCGACGAGCTCACGCAGGTTCGACCCGTACCGGTGCAGGAGGTGGTCGACCATGGCCGGGGTCCAGCCGTACCGGGACGCCCAGGGCCGCGCCTGGCGACGCACGGCGTCGAGGCCGACGGCGCCGAGCAGCGGGATCTTGTGCGTGATGGACGGCAGGGCGCTCGCGCGCTGGCCGATCGCGAAGTCCACCGCGTCCTTCGCCATGACGCGGTAGGTGGTGAGCTTGCCGCCGGCGATGACCGTGAGGCCCGGGGTCGGGGAGGCGACCGTGTGCTCGCGCGAGACCTTCGCGGAGCTGGTGCCCTCCTTGGTGCCCGGCTGGAGCAGCGGCCGCAGGCCCGCCCACGTGCCGATGATGTCGTCGCGCGTCAGGGGGTGGGCGAGCACGGCGTTCGCGTGCTCGAGCACGTAGTCGATGTCGGCCGCGGTCGCGACGGGGTGCTGGAGCTCCTGCTCCCACGGGGTGTCGGTCGTGCCGATCACCCAGTAGCGGGACCACGGGATGACGAACAGGACCGACTTCTCGGTCTGCAGGATCAGCCCGACCTGGCCCTTGATGCGCTCGCGCGGCACGACGATGTGGATGCCCTTGGACGCGAGGACCCGCAGCCCGCCCTCGCTGCCGGCGAGCGCCTCGGTGTCCTCCGTCCAGACGCCGGTCGCGTTGATGACGGCGCGTGCCCGGACGGTGATCTCGCGGCCCGTCTCGAGGTCCTGGAGCACGGCACCGTTCACGGCGCCCGTCGAGCCCTTGGTGAGCGAGACGACCTGCGTGCGGGAGGCCGCGTGCGCGCCGTACGACGCCGCGGTGCGCACGAGCGTCGAGACGAGTCGGGAGTCGTCGACCGACGCGTCCCAGTACTGGACGGCGCCGACGGCCGCGTCGTGCGCGAGGTCGGGGAACTTCTTCTCCATGCGGCTGCGCGACAGGTGCCGGTGCAGCGGCATCGCGCGGCGACCGGGCGCGATGCTCGCCAGCGTGTCGTAGAGCGCGATGCCGGCGCCGACGTAGGCACGCTCCCACACGCGGTGCTCGAGCGGGTACAGGAAGGGGACGGGGCGCACGAGGTGCGGCGCGATCTCCTTGAGCAGGAGGTCGCGCTCGGTGAGCGCCTCCTTGACCAGGTGGAAGTCGAGCATCTGCAGGTAGCGCAGGCCGCCGTGCACGAGCTTGCTCGACCGGCTCGACGTCCCCGCCGACCAGTCCTGCGCCTCGACGATCGCGGTGGAGAGCCCGCGCGTGACCGCGTCGAGCGCGATCCCGGCACCGGTGACCCCGCCGCCGATCACGAGGACGTCGAGCTCGGCGTCCGCGCTGGTGCTGGCCTCGAGCGCGGCGAGCGCCTGCCGCCGGGAGTCCGCGGTGAGTCTCGTGGATGCCATCCGTCTTCCTCTCTCGTCCCTCGGTGCTGCGGCACGCCGCGGGACGATCGCGCCCACGGTGCGCTCACAGCGACGGTCCCACGCCCGACCAGGGTGCGCGAGCGGGAACCGCCGTGCGTGCACCGGGGTCTCCGGCGCGGAGGCACACGCTCCAGACCACCACGCGGCGAACGCCCGCGCAACCGTGGTGCACGAACGTGCAGAATGGGGGTGACGGGAAGGAGACCGCGATGGTCGATCGGGAGCAGGACGTCCTGCGCGCGGCGTCGATGTACTACCTCCAGGACATGAAGATGGAGGCGATCGCCAAGCACCTGCACACGTCGCGGTCCACGGTGTCGCGGCTGGTGAAGCGGGCGCGCGACACGGGTCTTGTCGAGATCTCGCTGCGGCCCGCGCGCAGCCGCGGGCCGGGGCTCGGGCAGCACCTCGCGAGCACGTGGGGGATCGACGCCTACGTGGTCCCCGTGCCCGACCAGGCGCCGCAGGTCGAGCGGCTCGAGCAGGTCGCGCTGACGACCGCGCGCCTGCTGTCGACGTGGTTCGACTCCGACATGATCCTCGGGATCGCGTGGGGCACGACGCTCTCGGCCGTGTCCCGGCACCTGCCGCGCAAGCCGACCCGGGGGAGCGCCGTCGTGCAGCTCAACGGGGCGGCGAACACGCGGACGTCGGGCGTGCACTACGCGGGCGACCTCATCGCGGGCTTCGGCAGCGCGTTCGACGCCCACGTGCACCATTTCCCAGTGCCCGCGTTCTTCGACTACGCGGAGACGAAGCGCGCGATGTGGCGCGAGCGGTCCGTGCGCCGCGTGCTCGACGTGCAGCACCGGGCGGACATCGCGCTGTTCTCCGTCGGGGCCGTCGCGGGCGGCGTGCCGTCGCACGTGTACTCCGCGGGGTACCTCGACCCCGACGACATCGCGGTCCTCGACGCCGAGGGCGTCGTCGGCGACGTCTGCACGGTGTTCCTCCGCGCCGACGGGACTTACCGCGACATCGCGCTCAACGAGCGCGCGACGGGGCCGGCCCCCGAGGAGCTGCGGCGCGTGCCGCGGCGGGTGTGCGCCGTCGCGGGCGACAACAAGGTGGCGCCCCTGCGCGCAGCCCTGCGCGCGGGCGTGGTGACCGACCTCGTCGTCGACGAGATCACGGCGGCCCACCTCGTCGGGGGCTCGTGAGCGCAGAGCGCAGATATGCGTCCTGATGCATGACTATGCAGCAGGTGCTCCGCGCGCGTACAGTGTCGCGGTGCCCACGACCTCCGCCGTCCGTGTCCGTCCCGCCCTGCCCGCGGACGTGCGGACGGTGCGTGCGCTCGTGCAGCCCTACGCCGAGGACCGCATCCTCCTGGCCAAGGAGATGGTCGGGTACTACGAGGCGGTCCAGGAGTTCGTCGTCGCCGAGGTGCCGGACCCGGACGCGGCGGACGGCGCGGACGCGCGGCGCGTCGTCGGGTGCGGGGCGCTGCACGTCATGTGGGACGACCTCGCGGAGATCCGCACGCTCGCGGTGGACCCGGCGTGGCGCGGGCACCGCGTCGGGCACGCGCTCGTCGTCGAGCTCGTCGCCCGCGCCCGCGCCCTCGGCCTGCGGCGCGTGTTCTGCCTGACGTTCGAGGTCGACTTCTTCCGCGCGCACGGCTTCCGCACCATCGAGGGGACGCCCGTGTCCCCCGAGGTGTACGCCGAGCTCCTGCGCTCGCACGACGACGGCGTCGCGGAGTTCCTCGACCTCGCGCGCGTGAAGCCCAACACGCTCGGCAACACGCGCATGCTGCTCGATCTCGACGACGTCGACGACCGCGGCAGCGGCGCCGCCGCGGACGCCGTGCTCAGCTGATCGGGACCGTCGACGCGCGGGTCACCACGCGGCAGGGGAGCTCCTCGACGCCCGGGCGCACCGTGCCGTCGATCGCGGCGAAGAGGCGCTGCGCCGCGACGCGCCCGAGCCGCTCGAGGTTCATGTCGACGCTCGTGAGCTGCGGGCGGGCGTTCGTCGTGAGCACCTCCCAGTTGTCGAACCCGATGACCGACACCTCGCCCGGGACGTCGCGGCCGAGCTCGCGCAGCGCGTCGAGCACGCCGCGAGCGATCTGGTCGGAGCCGCAGAAGAACGCGTCGACGTCGCCGTGCTGCTCGACGATCATGCGCGCCGCGCCGCGTCCCCAGCCCTCGCTCCACGAGCCGAAGAACGTCTGACCGCCGACGAGCTCGAGCCCGGCGGCGGCCACCGCGGCCTCGGCGCCCGCCGCGCGGTCCTGCGCGGCCTTGTACCCGGGGTCGCCCGAGACGTGCGCGACGCGGCGCCGCCCGCACGAGAGCAGGTGCTCGACGGCGAGGCGGCCCGCGCCCACGTTGTCGGCGGTGATCGAGACGTCGGAGAGGCCCTCCGACGGCGCGTAGGCGTAGACGACCGGGACGGGGACGTCGGCGCTGAGCGGGGGGCGCGGGTCGGTCCGCGACCCCACGACGATGAGGCCGTCCACGCGCCGGGAGAGCAGGGCGCGCACGTGGTGCTGCTCGCGGATGGCGTCGCCGCGCGCGTCGCAGAGGAAGACGGACACGCGGCCCGCCCCGAACGCGTCCTCGGCCCCCATGAGGACCGGGATCGAGAACCGGCCCTCGAGGTCGCTCGTGAGGAGGCCCACCGTGCCCGTGCGGCCCTTCAGCAGCCCGCGGGCGAGCGCGTTGGGCGCGAACGAAAGGCGCTCGGCGGCCTCGAGGACGCGCAGGCGGGTCTCGGCCTTGACCTGGTCGCGGCCGTTGATCGCCTTGGACGCGGTCGCGATGGACACGCCGGCGAGGCGTGCGACGTCGGTGAGGGTCGCCGCGCGCGGCGAGGCGCTCCCGCTCTGGGTCGTCATGAGGCCGTTCCCCCTCCTGCCGGTGCGCTGCGCTGCGCCCTCGACGATCGAGCCGTGATCGAACTGTAACCCGCTGCCCTGCTTGACGAGGCTATCGCGCTGCCATACATTCAGAAAACCTTTTCGGTTGGTTTCGGCGCCAGGCGACGACGCGAGCACCCGGCTCACGGTCGACGCTAGGACATCGAACACTAGCCGCCTGAGGGGAGGGTCGGCCAGGTGGAGCGCGCCGCAGCGCGACACCGTGACCGAAAACGTGTTCGCCCGAAGCGCGAGCACGGGGCGCAGGTGCAACGGCTCGAAGACGAGTACGAGGAGACACGAGATGACACACCACCGCGGGACCTCGTGGAAGAGGTCCGTGGCCACGACGACGCTCGCCGGCCTCGTCGCGCTGGGGCTCGCCGCGTGCGGGTCCGCCTCCGGCGGCGACGACGCCGCGACGGGCGGCACGGGCGAGGGAGGCGTCGAGGGCGTCGACGACGGCAGCACGCTCACCCTGTGGACGCGCGCGCCGCTCGAGAAGCAGGCGAAGCTCCTGGTGGACGCGTACAACGCGAGCCACGAGAACGAGGTCGAGCTCACCATCGTCCCCAACGACGACTACGTGGCGAAGGTCGGTGCCGCCGCGGGCAGCGGCGGCCTGCCGGACCTGTTCGCGGCCGACATCGTGTATGTGCCGAACTGGGTCGAGCAGGGCCTCTACCAGGACGTCACCGGGCGCATCGACCAGCTCGACTTCGCGGACGAGATCAACCCGGGCCACCTCGAGGCCGGCACGTACGAGGACCAGGAGTACATCCTCCCGTTCGTCCTCGACGTCTCCGTCCTCTTCTACAACAAGGACCTCTACGAGCAGGCAGGCCTCGACCCCGAGGCGCCGCCGACGTCGCTCGCCGAGTTCGCGGAGCAGGCCAAGGCCGTCGACGCGCTCGGTGGCGGGGTGGACGGCACGTTCTTCGGCGGCAACTGCGGCGGGTGCCTCGTCTTCACGTGGTTCCCGTCGATCTGGGCCGCGGACGAGGACGTCCTCGGCGACGGCGGCGCCGAGTCGCTCCTGGCGAGCGACACCGCGCAGGACGTGTACGCCGTCTACAAGGACCTCGTCGACTCCGACGCGGTCGGCGCAGGCACGCGCGACGAGACGGGCGCCACGTGGGTCGCCCCCTTCCAGGAGGGCAAGGTCGGCGTCATGCCGTACCCGGCGACGCTCCTGTCGACGGCCGACGAGACGGTGGACGTGGGCGTCGCGCCGATCCCCGGTCCCGACGGCGGCGGGTCGACCTTCGTGGGCGGCGACGGCATCGGCATCTCCAAGGACAGCGAGAAGTCGGACCAGGCGTGGAACTTCCTGTCCTGGATGATGTCCGAGGACGCCCAGGTGCAGGTGCTCGCCAAGAACGGCGACGTCGTGTCCCGCGCCGACCTGGTCGACAACGAGTTCTCGTCCGCCGACCCGCGCGTCATGACGATCAACGAGATCGCGAGCCAGGGCCGCACGCCCGTCGCGCGCAACTTCCAGCAGGCGTTCAACGCGCCGAACAGCCCGTGGCTCACGCTCGTGCGCAACGCCGTGTTCGGCGACGGCTCGAGCATCGAGCCGGACAACGAGGAGATCACGGCGGTCCTGTCGCAGTGAGGCCCCGGGAGGTCCCGGCGCCGCCGGCGACCTCCCGCGGGTCCACCGCCCGACCACCGACCCGGTCGACCACGGTGCTCGCCGCCGCCCGCAGGCCGCGCGGCGGCGAGCCCGGTCCGGCTTCCCTCGCCCCCGTCCCAGGAGACCAGCCATGTCCGTGCAGTCCGCGCCCTCGACGCCGCCACCACCCGTGCCGCACGGCCCGGCGGCCCGCGGGCCCGTCCCGAGCGACGACCGACCGCCCCGCGCCGCCGGGACCGCGGGCGCCGCGCGCCGCCGTCGACCCGGTCGGTCGCAGTCCGCCCGCGGGTGGGCCTACGCCGCGCCGACGGCCGTTTTCGTCCTCGTCCTCTTCGTCCTGCCGGTGCTGCTCGTCGGCCAGATGTCGGCGTCCGACTGGCCGCTCCTGGCGGGCAACCGCGGCGTGAACTTCCCCGACAACTTCCGCGACGCCGTCGAGAACCGGTTCTTCTGGGACTCCGTCGTCTTCACCCTGAAGTACACGGCCATCGCCACCGTGCTCCTCATCGCGCTGGGGCTGGGGTTCGCGCTCCTGGTGCAGGAGTCGAGCCGGTGGAAGAGCTTCCTGCGCACGTCCATCCTCGTGCCGAGCGCGCTGGGCCTCGCGTCCGCGTCGCTGCTCTTCTACGCGCTGTACTCGCCGCAGGTGGGCCCGATCTCACCGCTGCTGGAGCGCCTGGGGCTCGTCGACGAGCCCGTCTCGTTCCTCGGGTCCCCCGACGGCGCGCTCTGGTCGACGGTGTTCCTCATCGTCTGGCGCTTCGCCGGCTTCTACATGCTGCTGCTCATGGTGGGGCTCCAGGGCATCCCGCACGAGGTGTACGAGGCGGCCCGCATGGACGGCGCCAACCGGTGGCAGACGTTCGCGCGCGTGACCGTCCCGCTGCTGCGCCCGTCGCTCGCGCTCTGCACGATCCTCTGCGTCACCGGGTCGCTGCTCGCGTTCGACCAGTTCTACATCCTCACCAAGGGCGGGCCGGACAACAGCACCATCACCGTCGTCCAGCTCATCTACAACATCGCCTTCCAGGGGCAGAACGACCTGGGCGTGGCCGCCGCGCTGTCGATCATCGTGCTCGCGGCCCTCGTGCTCATCAACGTCGCGCAGGTCCGTGGCATGCGCGCACCCGAGGAGAAGTGACATGGCCGTCACGGCAACCGCCCCCGCCCGCCCCGCACCCGGGGCACGTCCCGCGCCGGCTCCTCGTGCCCGCATCGCGGGCATCCTCACGCGCACCCCGTACTGGGTGCTCACCGGGGGGCTGGCGATCGTCTTCCTCTTCCCGCTGGTGTGGGCCGGCGTGGCGTCGTTCTCGCCGCAGCCCGGCAGCAACCAGGTCGACGGCTGGGGCTTCGGCAACTACGTGACGCTCGCGGGCTACCAGGCCGGCATCGGCCAGTACCTGTGGAACTCCGTCGTCGTCTCCGGGCTCACGGTGCTCTTCACGCTGACCGTCTCGCTGCTCGGCGGGTTCGCGTTCGCACGGTTCCGGTTCCCCGGGCGCGACGTGCTGTTCCTCGTGACGCTCGCGATCCTCATGGTGCCGTACGCGACGCTCCTCATCCCGCTCTACGTGCTGCTCAACACGCTGCACCTGCAGAACTCGCTGCTCGGCCTGGCGCTGGTCCTCACGATGTTCCAGCTCCCGTTCGCGACGTTCATGATGCGGATCTCGTTCGAGTCCGTCCCGCGTGAGCTCGACGAGGCGGCGATGGTCGACGGGTGCTCGTCCTTCGGGGCGCTGCGCCGCGTGCTCGTCCCCGCGGTCAAGCCCGGGCTCATCACCGTGGGCCTGTTCGCGTTCCTCGCCGCGTGGAACGACTTCGTGGCGCCGCTCATCCTCATCACCGACTCGACGAAGGCGCCGCTGCCGCTCGCGGTCGCCAACATGCGCCAGCAGGTCATGGGGATCGTCGACTACGGCGCGACCCAGGCGGGCGTCGTCGTGCTCGCGGCGCCGTGCATCGTCCTGTTCCTGCTGCTCCAGCGCCACTACGTGCGCGGCTTCATGTCCGGGGCGCTGAAGGGATGACGACGCACGTCCCCGACCTCGACCCCGCCCTGCGGCCTACCGATCCGACGCCGTCCGGCGTCGTCCCCGACGAACGACGAGGCGACCCCGTCGCCTCGGGAGGTGCTGCCATGACCACGACCCCGACGGTGCCCCGGACGACGGGGACCGGTGCCCGCCCGACCGACGGCGGACGCCC
This sequence comes from Cellulosimicrobium sp. AB352, assembly GCF_049538415.1. NCBI lineage: Bacteria > Bacillati > Actinomycetota > Actinomycetes > Micrococcales > Promicromonosporaceae > Cellulosimicrobium > Cellulosimicrobium sp. AB352. Next base: position 44,560 of record NZ_JBMVFX010000028.1, read on the forward strand.
GGTCGTCCCCGCGACCGGGCGGCTGCAGCCGCTCGGGCTGGCGCAGGTGCGCATCACGGGCGGGTTCTGGGGCGAGCGCCAGGAGGTCAACCGGACCGCGACGCTCGCGCACATCGAGCACTGGCTCGAGGCCGAGGGCTGGCTCGGCAACTTCGACGCCGTCGTGCGGGGCGACGTCGCGACGACGCGGCGCGGCCGCGAGTTCAGCGACTCCGAGGTGTACAAGCTGCTCGAGGCGATGGCCTGGGAGCTCGGGCGCCGGCCCGACGACGCCCTCGAGCGCCGCTTCGCCGCGATCGTCGAGCGCGTCGCCGCGGCGCAGGCACCCGACGGGTACCTGTGCACGCGGTTCGGCCACCCGGGGCAGCCCGCCCGGTACACGGACCTCGAGTGGGGCCACGAGCTCTACGTGCAGGGCCACCTCCTGCAGGCGGCCGTCGCGCGCGTGCGCACCGGCCACCCCGACGACCTCCTCGTCGAGGTCGCGCGGCGCTCCGCCGACCACGTGTGCGAGACGTTCGGGCCCGACGGCATCCAGGGCGTGTGCGGGCACGCGGAGGTCGAGGTGGCGCTCGCGGAGCTCGGGCGCGCGCTCGACGAGCCGCGCTACGTGCGCCAGGCGGCGCTCTTCGTCGAGCGCCGTGGGCACGGCACGCTCGCGGACATCGAGTGGGGCCGCTCGTACTACCAGGACGACGTCCCGGTGCGCGAGGCCACGGTGTTCCGGGGCCACGCGGTGCGCGCGAACTACCTCGCCGCGGGGGCCGTCGACGTGGCCGTGGAGACCGGGGACGACGAGCTCGTCGCCGCGGTCGCGCGGCAGTGGGAGCGCACGCAGGCCGCGCGCACCTACGTCACCGGGGGGCAGGGGTCCCACCACCAAGACGAGGCGTTCGGCGACGACTTCGTGCTGCCGCCGGACCGCGCCTACTCGGAGACGTGCGCGTCGATCGGGTCGGTCATGGTCGCGTGGCGCCTCCTGCTCGCGCAGGGCGACGCGCGCTATGCCGACGTCGTGGAGCGCGCCCTCTTCAACGTGGTCGCGACGTCGCCCGCGCACGACGGCCGCGCCTTCTACTACGCGAACACGCTCCACCAGCGCGTCCCGGGCGAGCCGGCCGCGCCGGACCAGGTGAGCAAGCGCGCCGAGTCGTCGCTGCGCGCGCCGTGGTTCGAGGTGTCGTGCTGCCCGCCCAACGTCGCGCGCACGTTCGCGAGCCTCGCCGGGTACCTCGCCACCGTCGACGACGGCGGGGTGCAGCTCCACCAGTACGCACCGAGCGAGGTCCGCGCGACGCTCCCGTCGGGAGAGCCGGTCGCGCTCGACGTCGAGACCGACTACCCGGCCACGGGCCGCGTCCGCGTGCGCGTCGTCGAGGCGCCGGAGCGGTGGGCGCTCACGCTCCGCGTCCCCGCGTGGTCGGGCTCGGGGCTGCTCGTGGTCGACGACGGCCCCGCCCGCCACGTGCCCGCGGGCACCGTCGCGGTGCCGGACCTGCGGCCGGGGAGCGTCGTCACGCTCGATCTCGACGTGGCGCCCCGGTTCCTCGTGCCCGACGACCGGATCGACGCCGTGCGCGGGTGCGTGGCCGTGCAGCGGGGCCCCGAGGTGCTGTGCGTGGAGTCGGTGGACCTGCCCGGCGGCCGCGACGTCGCCGACCTGCGCGTCGACGTCGCCGTCGCGCCGCGCGAGGAGGACGGGCACGTCGTCGTCCGCGGGCTGCTCGTCGACCCGGCGCCCGGCCACTGGCCGTACGCGCCCCTGCACGGCGGTGCCCCGGGACGGACCGGGTCCGCGCGCGCCGGGGTCGCCCCGGCGGAGCCCGTCGACGTGCGGCTCGTGCCGTACCACGACTGGGCGGGCCGGGGTCCGTCGACGATGCGCGTGTGGCTCCCGACCGTCTGACGCCGGGTCAGGCGGGGAGCCGGTAGAGCACCCCGCCCGGCCCGTCGACCTGCTCGACGAGCCCGTCCTCGACGAGGCTCGCCACGCACCGGTCGAGCTGCGCGGCGTCGTGCCACACCTCGGCCACGACGCCGCGCGGCACCGGGCCCGGCGCGTCGCGCAGCGCCGCCATGACCCGGCCCCGCGCCTGCCGGTCGGTGCCGGCCCAGGCCTGCGTGCGGCGTCGGGCCGCGTGCTCGTCGCCGGGGCGCCCGGCCAGCCGCCACGCGCACGCGTCGCGGACGGGGCAGACGCCGCACCGGGGCGCGCGCGCCGTGCAGACGAGCGCGCCGAGCTCCATCGACGCGGCCGCCCACAGCACCGCGTCGTCGTCGTCCGGCGGGGCGACCGCGGCGGCGGTCGCGCGCTCCGCGGCCGTGTACGACGGCGCGGGCAGCGCGACGCCCCCGACCGCCCGCGCCAGGACGCGGCGCACGTTCGTGTCGACGACGACCGCGCGGCGCCCGTGCGCGAACGCGGTGACCGCCGCGGCGGTGTACTCGCCGACCCCCGGCAGGGCGCGCAGCGCCTCCTCGCCGCGGGGCACCTCGCCGTCGTGCCGCTCGACGATCGCCCGGGCGCACTCCTGCAGGCGCAGTGCGCGCCGCGGGTAGCCCAGCCGGCCCCACGCGCGCAGCACGTCGGCGGTCGGTGCGGCCGCGAGGTCGGCCGGCTCGGGCCAGCGCTCCATCCACGCCCGCCAGGCCGGCTCGACGCGCACGACCGGCGTCTGCTGCAGCATCACCTCGCTCACCAGCACGCCCCACGCGGTGCGGTCGGCCGCGCGCCACGGCAGGTCGCGGGCCGTCGCGCCGAACCAGCGCCCGACGGCGTCGCGCAGCCCCGCGTGCGGGTCTCCGGCCACGGTCGAGAGCGCGGTCGAGGGTGCCGTGCGGGCGGGGCCGTCGGCGCGCGCCGGGCGGGGGGCGGGGGCTGGCACGGGTGGTGGGTCCTCGGGAGGGTCGGGGTCGGGCCGCACACATTGTGCCCCGACCTGGGCCGCCGTCGGCGCGGCACCGGTCCCGCGGGGCGCCCCCACGGCTAGCGTGGTCCCGACCAGCACGAGCACGACGGAGGACCCGTGAGCACGCCGCGGACCGACCGCACCCCGAGGCCGAGCACCCGCCCGAGCACCGGGCCGGGCGCGCCCACGCGCGCCGCCCTGGTGCGGCGTCGGCTCGTCGCGCTCCTCCTCCTCGTGGCGCTCGTCGTCGGCCTCGTGCTGCTCGGCCAGGTGGCCGTCCGCGCCGTCGGGCCGCTGCTGAGCGGCGACGCGAGCGCGCAGGAGGGCAAGTCCCCGCCCCCCACGCCCGAGGCCGCGGGCCCGCCCCGCGACTGCACGGCGGCGTCGCTCGAGCTCGCCGTGACGACGAACGCCGCGGAGTACGAGCCCGGTCGCGCCGTGCAGCTCGACGTGACCGTCCGGCAGTCCGGCGGGCGGCCGTGCCTCGTCGACGGGTCGGACGCGGGCCGTCAGGTGCTCGTCTACTCGGGCGACGAGCTCGTGTGGTCGTCGGCCCACTGCGGGTCCACCGAGCGCCTGCTCCTCATGAGCACGGGCGACGAGGACCCGTCGCGGCTCGTGCGGTGGGACCGCCACCGCTCGGTCGAGGGCTGCGCGCCCGACCAGCCCGAGGTCGACCCCGGCACGTACACGGCGGTGGTGAGCATCGCCGGCGTCGACGGCGCGACGAGCGAGCCCGTGACCTTCACCCTGCTCGCACCGCCCGCGCCCACGCCGGACCCGGCCGAGACCACCGCACCGGCCGACGGCACCGCACCCGCTGAGGGCACCACCCCGGCGGACGGGACCGCTCCTCCCGCCGAGGGGACCCCGCCCGCGGACGGGACGGCTCCCGCGGACGGGACGGCGCCCGCGGAGGGCGCCGCGCCGCCGGACGCGACGACCGACGGGGCGTAGGGCCGAGCCCGCTGCGCGGCGACGTCGCGCTCCTCGCACCCTGCGACCCGCTGCCGGCCGGACCTTCCCCGCTCCTCCCTGTGCCCTGTGCTCGCCCGTGCCCCTCTTCCTCGCCGCCCCGTCCTCGCGGAACCCGCGGCGCTCCGCCCACGAGGGGGCGGGGCGGTCGCCCCTGTGTGGGTCACCTCGGCGAAACGGATGGAAGAGAGTTTTCGGAGACTGGCCGTGTCGATGGCTCTGCCGGTCGATGAGATCGCGTCGCAGCGTCCGATATCGCAGCGCGCAGAGCGAGTATCCGTCAGCAGGGTCGCGGCGCGCTGACCCGGCGGCACCGCGAAGTCGAGACCGAAAACCATTGCGGTAGTCGCTTCCGGCTGGTTGACTGGCTCGCGACTGGCGACCTCATCGCGGAGGGAGCGGGGGCCACGAGCCCCGGGTACGGGACTTCCGCGGCGCGGCGCGAGCCGGCACGACGATCGGGTTCACGCGTCCCGCAGCGGGGCGGGCGGACGAAGCAGTCCACCCGCGCGACGCGTGGTGCCGTCGTCGTCCCGGACCTGTTCCGGTTCCCGATGGAGAGGACTTGGTGATGTCGGGGAGAGCGTGGAGAAGGGTCGTCGCCTCGGCGATGACAGGTGCGATGGCCGCCACCGGCGTCGCACTGGCACCGGCGGCACAGGCCGACGTGGTGCCGGGGAACGAGAGCGACATCGGTGTCTACACCGACGGCACGACGGACTCGATGGACATCGGCGACCCGGTCTACAGGAACCTGGACCAGGTCGCCGCCGCCCTCGAGCCGGGCGTCCCGTGGACCGCGGGCTCGATGCACGGGTCGATCTTCGAGAAGGACCTGGCCGCGGGCGGCACGGACTACTACCTCGACCGCGTGCTCGGGGTGAGCGGGACGGCGAGCAACAGCGTGCTCCAGACGCGCGGGCGGTCGCTGTACCTGCGGGGCAACAGCAACTGGGCGGTCATGGGGTTCGCGGGCTCCGCGTTCGCGGGCGGGCCGAACAACCTCGGCAACCTCTACACCGTGACCGTGCCCGGGCAGACGATCACCGAGGTCGGGGCGCAGCGCTTCAACGCGCCGAGCCACGCGAAGGCGCGCTACACCGTCGGGACGACGGGCGTCGTCGCGGACCTCAAGAAGCTCATCACGTACGACAACGTGGCGCTGTCCGCGCTGACCTTCACCAACCCCGGCGCGAGCGACGTGACCTTCACGGTGCGCGCGTCCTCGCCGCTCGCGACGGCCGCAGCCGACGCGGCCGACGAGCTCACGGGGACCCGCACGCTGACGAGCGGGTCGAACAACGGGCTCGTGGACACGCCGTGGTCCACCGTGACCGTGGGGCTCAAGGCCCCGGGGTTCGAGCGCACGGGGACCAACCTCGACCGCGAGGTCACGGTGCCGGCGGGCGGCTCGGTCGACCTGTCCGTGCTCGGCGTGCTGTCCAGCGACACGCTCCCCGAGTCGGTGGAGAGCTTCCACGAGTACGCCGCGCTGACCCCCGCGGAGGCGTTCCGCACGGGCGTCACGGAGTTCAACCGGCAGTGGGCGGAGGACATCCCGTACATCGACGTCCCGGACGAGGCGATCGAGAAGGCGATCGTCTACCGCTGGTGGGGCGAGCGGTACAACAGCCTGGACGCGAACGAGCCCGGCTACGTGTACCAGTACCCGACGACGATCGAGGGCGTGAACCTCTACCAGAACTCGGTGGCGCTCACGCAGCCCATGCACCTGCAGGACACCAAGTGGATCCGCAACCCGTACCTCGGGTACGGGCAGATCCTCAACATCGGTGAGCTCTCCGGGGCGTCGGCGTTCCTCGACAGCCCGGGGCACACGAGCTGGAACAACCACTACTCGCAGTACCTCGGCACCGCGGGCCTCGAGGCGTACAACGTGCACGGCGGCGGTCCGGCGGTCGCCGAGCGCTTCGCGACGTACTTCGAGGGCGACGGCACCGGGCAGCTCGAGCACTACGACGGCAACGACGACAAGCTCATCGCGTACGACACCAACTACATGCCGGGCAACGACTCCGACGCGATCAGCTTCGGGTACCCCAAGGTCGACGCGGGGGCGCCGGGCGCGCGGACGATCGAGCGCCCGGAGTCCGCGTACGTGTGGGGCGCGTTCGACGCCGCCCGCCAGCTCTACGCGATGGCGGGGGCGGACCCGGAGAAGGTCGCAGAGATGGGGCAGACCGCCGACGAGATCCGGGACGCGATCCTCGGGCGGCTGTGGAGCGAGGAGACGCGCATGTTCCTCGCGGGGACGTCGCACGGCGCGACGTCGGGCGGGAACCAGAACCCGCTGAGCCAGGCCGAGCGCGACCTCATCCCGGCGAAGGAGTCGAACCTCTACGACATCTACGCCGAGAACCTCATCCCGGTCGAGGACGCCGACACGTACGTCGACGGGTTCCGCTTCCTGCGGTACGGGGACAACTTCCCGATCTTCCCGTTCTACACGGCCAACCAGTACGACCGGGCCAAGTACGGCATCGGGGGGTCGAACAACTTCTCCAACATCAACTTCACGGTCCAGTACCGGGGCGTGCGGTCCGCGCTGCGGCACTACGACCCCGACCACACCTACGTCACGCCCGAGTACGCGGCGAAGCTCCTCGACTGGATGGCGTGGAGCATCTACCCGAACGGCGACACCCTCGTCCCCAACCAGGCCGAGTACTACTCGAACTGGAACGCGAGCACGCAGACGTTCAACCGCAACAACCCGAACCACGTGATGCTCGGCAACATGAACTACATCTACGTCGAGGACATGGGCGGCATCCAGCCGCGGTCCGACGACAAGATCGAGCTCTGGCCGATCGACCTCGGGTACGACCACTTCATGGTCAACAACCTGCGGTACCACGGCAAGGACGTGACGATCGTCTGGGACGAGGACGGCTCGCACTACGGCCTCGGCGAGGGCTACAGCCTCTTCGTCGACGGTGAGCGCAAGGCCGCGGCCGACGGCCTCGGCCGGTTCGTCTACGACCCGGCGGCGAACGAGGTCGTGGAGTCGGACGAGGGTCTCGCGGTCGAGGTCGTCGCGGACGAGGGTGCCGACGTGCCCACGGCCGTGGACACCCCGATCGAGGACGAGCGCGTCGTGTCGTACCTGAAGACGGCGGGCATCGACCTCACCGAGGACGCCGGCAACCTCGCGCTCGGGGCGGAGCTGTCGTCGTCGGACACCCAGCAGGGCGCGCGCCCGACGCCGTGGCGCCAGTTCCACACCCCGGGCTGGAGCACCGGCTCAATGAACTACACGCCGGGCGCGATCAAGGAGACGGAGCGGCCCGTGTCGCTCGCCGCGGTCACGGACGGCAGCACCGCCAACGAGCCCTTCTGGGGCAACTACGGCACGGAGGGCGACACGGGCTACGTGGAGCTCGACCTGGGAGAGCCGACGACCTTCGACAACGTCAAGGTCTGGTTCGTCAGCGACCGGCAGGCGGGCGGGTACCGCGAGCCGCTGCGGTACTCGGTCCAGGTGCCCGACGGGTCGGGCGGCTGGACGAGCGTGCCGGACGCGTTCAAGGCGCCCAAGGTCCCCGGGCCCAAGTTCAACGAGGCGCTGTTTGAGGCCGTGACGTCGGACAAGGTCCGGGTCGCGTTCACGAACACGCCGTCGACCTGGACCGCGATCTCGGAGATCCAGGTCTTCGACTCCGGCCGCGAGGTCCCCGAGGTCGTCAACGACGCCCCGGCGGTCGGGGTGAACGTCGACCGGTCGAAGGACGGGAACCTCTCCACCACGCTCGTCGGCACGGTGACCGACGACGGCATCCCGGAGGACGGGACGCTCACCTACGGGTGGTCGACGGTCTCCGCGCCCGACGGGGCGAGCGTCATCTTCGGCGCCGCCGACGCCCTCACCACGACGGTGACCGGCACGGCACCGGGGGTGTACACCTTCCGGCTCACGGCGTCCGACGGCGAGCTCACGACCGAGCGCGACGTCGAGGTCGAGCTGACCGAGAAGGCGACGTCCGCCGAGTTCGGGGCGCTCGCGACCGTCACGACGAGCGGGTCCGCCTCCTGGGAGAACCCGCTGCGGGTCAACGAGTCCTCGACGCCCGCGAGCTCGAACCCCGGTGCGGGCAACGGCTGGGGCACGTGGGGACAGCCCGCGAACGGCACGAGCGCGCAGAACGCCGCGTGGATCCGGTACGCGTGGGAGTCGCCGGTGCTCGTCGCGTCGACCGACATCTACTGGTACGACGACAACGGCGGGACGCGCATGCCGCGTGCGGACACGTACACGGTCGAGCACTCGCAGAACGGCACCGACTGGACGCCCGTCACCCTGACCGAGGGCTCCACGTACGCGGGCGCGCTCCAGCTCAACGCGTACAACCACCTGGAGTTCGAGCCCGTCGAGGCCAGCTACCTGCGGGTCCGGATCACGGGCGTGCAGACCGGCGGCGCCGGCACCGGCATCCTGCGGTGGCGCGTCAACGGCGACACCGTCGACTCCGTGGCGAGCCCCGTGATCCTGCGGACCGTCACGGGCGAGGTGCCGGAGCTCCCCTCGACGCTCGACGTCGTGTACTCGAGCGGGCGCCGCGGTGCCGTCGAGTTCACGTGGCAGCCGATCACGCCCGCCATGGTCGCCGAGACCAACGTCGAGCCGTTCACCGTCTACGGCACCAACACGACCTACGGCCTCATCGCCGAGGCCCAGGTGTACGTGCGGCCGGAGAGCTCGCAGGGCGGCATCTCCATCCAGGGCGCCGAGCAGTTCGAGCAGAGCGTCGACGTCGGCGAGCAGCCGTGGCTGCCCACCAAGGTCCTCGTCTCCTACAACGACGGCTCGCGCGACAACCAGGCCGTCGGGGTCGAGTGGGACTTCGACGAGAGCGTCGTCGAGACGCCGGGCGTGTACGTCGTCCGGGGCGACCTCGTCCTCCCGGACTACGTCAGCACGGCCGGCACCACGACGACGACGCTCACCCTCACTGTGGGCGACGGCGCTCCCGCGGGCCCGGCCGTCACCGTGACGACCGAGACCCGCTGCCTCGCCGGCAAGGTCTACGTCGCGGTCCGTGCGCAGAACGACGACGCCGCGCCCCTCACGGTGCGCCTCGACACGCCGTTCGGCACCAGGACCGTCAACGGCGTCGAACCAGGGAAGAACGCCTACCAGTCCTTCGCCTCCCGCGCGTCCTCCGTCGAGGCCGGTGAGGTCACGGTCGTGGCCACCGACGCCGAGGGGAGGTCGACGACCGTCACCGAGCAGTACGACGCGCGCTCCT
>NZ_JBMVFX010000029.1:0-45864 GCF_049538415.1 Cellulosimicrobium sp. AB352
GAGAGTGTAGACAGGCATGGTTCCTCAGGTTCCTTCCGTCGGTATGTAGCCACGCTAGGACCTCGACCACGGTTGAGGTCAAGGAGGGCGCGCTGTGATCTTGCAGGTCGGACGGGTCGTCCCGCCCGTCGAACGGCTGCGCCGAGCACGCGGTCCGCGACCGGGAAGGCCCTTTCCGCTCGCTCGTCCCGTGCTCGACGGACGGTGGTCGGGAAGGGGGCCGGGGTCCGAATCCGTTGGGCTGGGGGGTCCTCGTCGGGCACGATGGACGGATGCCCGACGACGCCCGCACCGGCCTGCGCGTGACGACCGCACTGGTCGTCCCCGAGGCGGAGCTGTCGTGGCGGTTCTCGCGCTCGTCCGGCCCCGGCGGGCAGGGCGTCAACACGACGGACTCGCGCGTCGAGCTGTCGTGGGACGTCGCCCGGTCGGCGGTCCTCACCGACGCCCAGCGCGCACGCCTGCTGGACCGGCTGGGTCGCCGTGTCGTCGGGGGCGTCGTCACGGTCGCGGCGTCCGAGCACCGGGAGCAGCGGCGCAACCGCGAGGCGGCGCGCGCCCGGCTCGCCGCGCTCCTGGCCGCGGCCGTCGCGCCGCCCGGGCCGTCGCGGCGGGCGACGCGGCCCACGCGCGGGTCCGTCGAGCGGCGGATCGCCGCCAAGAAGCGGCGGACCGACGTCAAGCGCCTGCGCCGCCCGCCGCAGGACTGACCGGGCGGGCACGCCTCGCCGACCACGACCCTGCGCGCGGTCGAGCACGAGCCTCCTGTCGTCCTCGACGCGAGAGCGACAGCAACCTCGTGGTCGGCGGGGTCAGAGGCGGCGCGCGAGCTCCGGGTAGTCCACCACGAGACCGTCGGCGTCGACGGTGAGGTCGGCCGTGAAGTCCCGCGTCGCGCTCGTGTACGTGACGACGCCCTGCCCGGTCGCGGGGTCGAGCGGCTCGCGCGCCGCGTAGACCTGGTCGCTGCGCAGGACGCGCAACGACGGCACCTCGACCCAGGCCATCACGAGGTGCGTCTCGTGCGCCGGCGGGTCGTCCCCGAGCAGCCCGAGCCGCAGGATCGGCATCGTGTTCGTCACCGGGCAGAGCGCGACGTCGCAGTCCAGCGCCCCGTCGAGCGTGGCCGGGTCCTCCACGCCGGGCGCGGCCAGGCCCGACGGCGGCGTCCCCGCCTCGCGCACGTCGGCCCGCCACGCGCCGTCGGGCATCCGGACGAGGTCGAGGTGCCGCGACCACCCGAGGCCCCGCACCGACACGTCGAGGTGCTCCGTGACCCAGCCCGGCCCGGTGCGCAGCGCCCACGCCGTCGCGTAGGTGGTGGCGCGCGACGTGCCGAGCGCGGCCAGGCGGTCGCCGCGCACGGTGACCGTCGCCGCCTCGAGGCGGTCGGGGTCGTCGTCCCAGCCGGTCCATGCGACGTGCCTCGTCCGTGGGCTCACGCCGGTCAGTGTGGGCCGAAAAGCCGGTGCCCGCGCGGCGAGCGCGTGGCAGGGTCGCGCCATGACCTCTCGTATCTCCCACACCACGTTCGACGCGCGGGACGCCTACGCGCAGTCCGTCTTCTGGGCCCAGGTGCTCGGGTACACCGACGTGCCCGGCGACCCGAACCTCCCCGGCCACGAGGAGTGCATGATCGTCCCGCCGGCCGACGCGACGACGCCCGTCGAGAGCCGCGGGCACGTCCTGTTCGTCGAGGTGCCCGACGACAAGCAGCTGAAGAACCGCGTCCACCTCGACCTGCAGCCCACCGACGGGTCGCGCGAGGAGGAGGTCGAGCGCCTGCTCGCGCTCGGCGCGACCCAGGTCGCCGACCGCCGCACGCCCGACGGCGGCGGCTGGGTCGTCCTCGCCGACCCGGAGGGCAACGAGTTCTGCATCCTGCGCAGCGACGCCCAGGTCGCGGCGGACGCGGCGCGCTAGCGGTCGGTCATCCGGATCCAGCCGCGCTGCGCGGCCCGGACGCCGGCCTCGAACCGGCTGGTGGCGCCGAGCCGCCCCATGAGGCCGGCAGCGTGACGGCGCACGGTGCGGGGCGAGACGCCGAGCCGGACGGCGACGGCGGTGTCGGTCTTGCCCTCGGCGAGCAGCCGCAGCAGCGTGTCCTCGCTCGGGGCGAGGGCGTCGCCGTCGGGCCGTGCGCGGTCCCACTCGGACTCGGCGAGGGCGCGCAGCGCGGCGACGGCGTCGCGGTCGGTCACGGCGCGCGTGCGCCCGGGGCGCGCCACGAGCACGACGGTGTCGTCGAGGGCGACGAGCGACACCGGGAGGGAGGTCGCGACCCGTCGCTCGACCGCGGGGGCGCCGCCGCTCGCGTCACCGGGGTGACCCGCCGCACGACCGGGGCCGCCGTCCTGCGCGGGCGTGCCGTCCGTGACCTCGCCGCGACCGGCACCGAGCATCACGACGCGGAGGCGTGCGGCGTGGCGGGCGCGCTCGCGGACCCGGAGCCACAGGGGCTCCGGGCAGGTCTCGCTGCCGTCGTCGAGGACGAGCACGTCGTGCGCGCGGCGCAGCGCGAGGGCCCGCGCGGAACGGCGGGCCCCGAGGACCGGGTCCCGCTCCGTCGAGGTCACGCCGTGTGACTGTAGTCGACCCCGGCAACGGTCCCGGGCCGTCCCGCGGTGCGGACCGATGTGACGGGTTGCGGTCGAGAGAAGGCATTTGTCCTCTTCCGGCCACGTGAATTTGTTTACACCGCGAGCAACCGCTGCGAGGCTTCCCCCGGACCGCCGGGGTGGGGCGCGTGCTTCCCGGCGTCCGCGTGCGTCGGGACGGTCCCGGCGCCGGCGAGCAGGGGGCGACGTGGGCGTGCTGCCGGACGACCGGACTCTCGTGGACCTCGTCCGCGACCATGTGCGCGAGCGCCCGGACCACCCCGCGGTCGTCGTCGTGCCGGAGGTGGGGGAGCGTCGGACGCTCACCTACGCCGAGCTCGACGCGCAGGCGGCGGCGCTCGCGGGGCGGCTCGCGTCCCTGCACCAGCCGGGCGACCGGGCCCTGGTCCTCTACTCCGCCACCGCGTCGTTCGTCGTCGGGCTCCTCGCGTGCTTCTCCGCCGGGCTGGTCCCCGTCCCGTCGCCCCTCCCGGGCGGGCAGGCGTACCAGCGCGAGCGCGTGCGGGGCATGCTCGCGGACTGCGACGCCGCCGTCGTGCTCGTCGACCCGACCGCCGCGATCGAGACGACGGAGTGGGCCGTGCCGCTGCGGCGCGCCGACGGCAGTCCCGTCGCCGTCACCGTGGTCGACGGCGCGACGGACGGCCCGGCGCGGCGGGACCGCCCCGGTCCGCAGGACGTCGCGTTCCTCCAGTACACCTCCGGGTCCACGAGCAGCCCCAAGGGCGTCGTGGTCACGCACGCGAACGTGCTGCACCACCACGACGCCTTCACGACGACGCTCGGCCTCGTCCCGGACGACGTCTTCTGCAGCTGGCTCCCGGGGTACCACGACTTCGGCCTCGTCGGGATGCTGCTCGTGCCGCTCGGCCTCGGGGCGACGGCGGTCGTCGTGCCCTCGACGTCGTTCCTCAAGCGCCCTGTCCGCTGGCTCTCCGCCATCACCGAGACGGGGGCGACCGTCACGGCGTCGCCGAACTTCGGCTACGACCAGTGCGCGCGGCGCGTGCGCGACGACCAGCTCGCCGAGCTCGACCTGTCCCGCCTGCGCTGGGCGCTCGGCGGCGCCGAGCCGGTCGACCCGGCCGTCCTCGACGCGTTCACGCGCCGGTTCGAGCCCGTGGGCTTCCGCGGGTCCGCGCACGGCCCGGGCTACGGCCTCGCGGAGGCGACGCTGACGGCCACGTACCCCGACAGGCGGCTCCCGCTCGTCGTCACGGCGGACGAGACGGCGCTCGCCGACGGCCGCCTGGTCGTGACGGAGGAGGCGACGTACCTGTCCGCCCTCCCCGACGCTGCGGCGGTCGAGGGGCCGGGCGCGCGCCTCGTGTGCTGCGGCGTGCCGAGCGGGGTAGAGCTGCGGGTCGTGGACGGCGAGGGCGCCACCGTGCCGGACGGCGCGGTCGGCGAGGTCTGGCTGCGCGGCGGCAGCGTCGCGGCCGGGTACTGGGGCGACGCGGCGGCGTCCGCGACGGCGGAGACCTTCGGCGCCGTCGCCGCGGACGGCACGGGCCCGTGGCTGCGGACCGGCGACCTGGGGGCCCTGCACGGCGGCCAGCTCGTCGTCACGGGCCGCATCAAGGAGCTCCTCATCGTCGCGGGGCGCAACCTCTACCCGTACGACCTGGAGCGCGAGCTGCGCCGCCTGCACCCCGGGGCCGAGGGCCGCCCGGGCGCGGTGTTCGAGGCGGACGGCCGACCGGGAACGCTGTGCGCGGTCCAGGAGTTCCGCCCCACGCCGGGCGCCCGGGCGGGCGGGGCGGCGAGCGCCGAGGAGGAGCTGGACGCCGTCGTCCGGCAGATGGCGGCCCACCTCGCGACGGTCTCGGGCGCCGCGGTGCACGACGTCGTCCTCGTGCGTCCCGGCCAGGTGCCGCGGACCACGAGCGGCAAGATCCAGCGCGGCCGGGCGCGCGACCTGCACGGCCGGGGCGACCTGGCCGCGCTCCACTCCCTGCGCGCGGCCCGCGACCGCGCGCACCCCGAGCTCGCAGGGAGCCGACCATGACCGCACCCCGCCCCGACGCCTTCGACGACCTCGTGCTGCGCCACGTCGCCACCGCGCTCGGCGTCGCCCCCGCCGACGTGGACCCAGGGGCCGACCTCGCCGGGCTCGGCCTCGGCTCGGTCCAGGTGCTGGCGCTGCTCGGCGACCTGGAGGACGTCCTCGGCGTCGACATCGACCCGGAGGCCGTCGTCGACAACCCGACGCCCCGCGCGCTCGCGGCGCACCTGCGCAGCGTCGTCGACGTCCCCGGGACGGCGGCATGACGACCCTCGTCGACGTCGGCGCGCACGTGCCCGCGACGCGCGTGCCGATCCGGGACCTCGCCGACGAGCTCGGCCTCGACCACCTCGAGCTCGGCGTGTTCGAGCGGTTCTTCGGGCTGCGCGAGGTGTGCACGGCGCCGGGGCAGACCCTCACCGACCTGCTCGTCGCCGCGGCGCGCGCCGTGCCCGGGCTCGCGGGCAACGAGCACCGCGTCCGGTACGTGCTGGGGGCGCGGACCATCGCGACGGTCGCCCCGGTCGGGATGAACCCCCTGCACGACGCCGCGACGCGCCTGGGTCTGGACCACGCGGTCGTGTGGACGCTCACCCAGCACGCGTGCGCGTCGGCGCTGCTCGCGGTCGACCTGGCGGGGCGCCTCCTCGCGTCGGACGGCGACCCGGACGCGCTCGCGCTCGTGCTCACGGGCGAGAAGGCGTTCAGCCCGGGCTCCCGGCTCATCGAGGGCACGACGATCATGGGCGAGGGCACGGCGGCGTGCCTCGTCGCGGCGTCAGGCCCGGCAGGCTCGTCCGCCGACGGGCCCGCGTCGGGCAGCCCCGTGCTCGCCTACGCGACCCGCACGCTGGGCGAGTACCACCAGGTGCCGCTCCCCGAGGACCTCGCGGGCCCGTTCGGCGTCGCGTACACCGAGGTGCTCGCCGAGGTCGTGCTGGAGGCCGTCGAGCGCGCGGGCCTCACGCTGAACGACCTCGCGCTGGTCCTGCCGCACAACGTCAACCGCGTGTCCTGGCGGCGGCTGTGCGCGCGTCTCGGCCTCCCGCTCGCGCGCGTCCGGCTGGACGACGTCCCGGTGACCGGGCACTGCTTCGGGGCGGACTCGTTCATCGGCTACGCCGCCGCGCGCGCCGAGGGCCGGCTGCGGCCCGGCGACCCGTTCCTCATGGTCGCCGTCGGGCTGGGCGCCACGTTCTCCGCCATGGTCCTGCGCCACGAGGCCTCGGAGGGCTCCGGGGTCACCGGGGTCTCCGAGGACTCCGACGGCGCCACGGCCCACGACACGAAGGAGCAGGCATGACGGTCGACCAGGTGACGGGGACCGCCCCGCAGACCACCACGGCGGCCGGCCGCGAGCCGTTCCTCGCGCGGACGAAGCGCGCGCTCGCGGGCGCGCCCGACGCGCCGCTCGTCCTGCTGGGGAACGTCGAGGTCGAGGACGCGTGGGCGGCCGGGGAGGTCGGCCTGCCCGCCGTCGGCGGCGCGTCGGCGACGGCGGCGCTCGTCCACCGCATGGACGAGCTCGCGCTGCTCCTCGCGGGCCCGCGCGACCACGTCGTGCTCAAGGCCGAGCCGGACCCCGACCACCTCGCGCACCTGGACGCGCTCGGCGTCGGGCTCCCCACGGTGCACGTCGCCGGGTCGAGCGACCCGCTGCGCACGGTGACGCTCGACGCGCTCGACTCGCCCGCGCTGCTCGCGCGCCTGGGGGAGCTCGCGGCGGACGGCGTGCGGCTCCTCGCGCACGGGACGTCGTCGGCCGAGGAGGACCTCGCGACGGCGACGGGCCTGCGCTCGGTGCTCCCCGACGCGGCGACGACCAAGACCGTCAACAGCAAGGTCTACAGCCGCGGGCTGTGCGACGAGCTGGGCGTGGAGCAGGCGCGTGGCTGGGCGTGCCGCACCGTCGAGGACTTCGAGCGTGCGTGCGCCGAGGCCGCGCGGCTCGTCGCGGACGGCGCGACCGTCGGCGTCAAGGACGCGTACGGCGTCTCCGGGAAGGGGATCCTCGTCGTCGACGACCCGCGCCGGCTCGACCAGCTCGTGCGCATGGTCGCGCGCCGGGCCGCGCGCTCGGGCGACGACCGCCTCGCCGTCGTGGTGGAGGTGTGGGCCGACAAGGCGACGGACGTCAACTACCACTTCACCGTCGCGCGGGACGGCTCGGTCGCGTTCGACTTCGTCAAGGAGGCGATCACGGAGGGCGGCGTCCACAAGGGCCACCGCATCCCGTCGCGCCTGCCGGCGGAGCAGGTCGACGCGCTGGCCGAGCTGTCGGGCCGCCTCGGCGCGCGGCTCGCGGCCGACGGCTTCCACGGCCTCGTCGGGGTCGACGCGCTCGTGCGCACCGACGGCCGGCTCCTGCCCGTCCTCGAGATCAACGCGCGCAGCAACATGTCGACGTACACCGTCCCGCTCCAGGAACGGTTCCAGCCCGACGGGTGGGTCGCGCTCGCGCGCCAGTACCCGCTGGTGCTCGACGCGCCGCTCCCGTTCGCGGCGCTCCACGACCTGCTCGGCGACCTGCTGCCCGGCGCCCCCGGCGAGGCGGGCCTCGTGGTCCAGGGGACCGGCACGGTCAACGCGGGGGCGTCGGGCGCGTCCGGGCCGACGCCGGGCACGACGTTCGCGGGCCGGCTCCACGGCCTCCTCGTCGCGCCCGACGAGGACACCCTGACCCGCCTCGACCGCGCCGTGACGGAGCGGCTGGCCTCGCGGCCCACCGGCCGCTCCACCGAAGGAGACGCCCGATGACCACGAACCGGCCGACGACGCCCGGGAGCGCGGACCTCGCCGCGGTCGCGGAGCGGTACGGGACCCCCGTGTACGTATACGACGGCGACGTGCTCGCCGCGAACTACCGGGCGCTGCGCGAGCGGCTGCACCCCGCGCTGGGGATCTTCTACTCGCTCAAGGCGAACCCCAACGTCAGCGTCTGTGGGCTGCTGCACGCGCTCGGCGCGAACGCCGAGGTGTCGTCCCTCGCGGAGCTGCGCACCGCGCTCGCCGCGGGCGTCGCGCCGCAGGACGTCCTGTTCCTCGGCCCCGGCAAGAGCCGGGACGAGCTCGTCTCGTGCCTCAACACGGGCGTGCGCGCGATCATCGTCGAGTCGCTCCCCGAGCTCGTGCTCGTGGACGAGCTCGCGCAGGCGGTGGGACGGCCCGCGCGCGTCGTGCTGCGCGTCAACCCGTCGTTCTCGGTCAAGGGCTCCGGGCTCACCATGGGCGGCAAGCCGCGCCAGTTCGGCATCGACGAGCAGCAGCTCCTCGACGCGCCCGACCTGTGCGCCGGCCTCACCGCGGCCCGCGTCGTGGGCGTCCAGGTGTACATGGGGACGCGGATCCTCGACGAGGGCACGATCGTCGAGAACACGACGCGGATCTTCGAGCTCGCCGAACGGCTCGCGGAGCGCCTGCGGTTCCCGCTCGAGCTCGTCGACGTCGGCGGCGGCCTGGGCGTCGCGTACTTCGAGCGCGAGCGCGACCTCGACGTCGAGGTCCTCACCGCGGCGCTCAACCCCGTCGTCGAGGCGTTCGTGCAGCGCCACCCCCGGACCGACCTCGTCATGGAGCTCGGCCGCTACCTCGTGGCGCTGTGCGGCACGTACGTCGCGCGCGTGCGGTACGTCAAGGAGTCGATGGGCGAGCGGTTCGCCGTGGCCGACGGCGGCACGAACCACCACATGGCGGCCGTCGGCATCGGGTCGTTCGTCAAGCGCAACTTCCCGATGCGTCGCGTGGGGCCCGCGTCGACCGCCGAGGACGTCGCGTGGAACGTGACGGGCCCGCTCTGCACCCCCAACGACACGATCGGCAAGGCCGTGCCGCTCCCGGCCGACCTCGCGCCGGGCGACCTCGTCGCGGTGGACCGTTCCGGCGCGTACGGCGCGACGGCGTCGCCGGTGCACTTCCTCAGCCACGGGTACCCGGCCGAGGTGCTCACGCTGGGCGACGAGACGTTCCTCGTCCGGCACGCGGACACGCCCGACGACCTCCTCGCGCGCCAGGTGTTCCACGACCTCGGTGCGCGGGTCGAGCCCGTCGCCGTCGGCGCCGTCCCCTGACCCACCGCCCGTCCGCCGTCGTCCAGCCACCGCCCGCCCCGCGGGCGCCGACCCACCACCGGAGGAACCATCGTGAGCACCAGCACCGAGCCGCAGGAGGCCCTCGGCCGCGAGCGCGTCGTGGGGGCCGTCGTCGAGGCGCTGTCGAGCGTCCTCGGGCGACCGCTGCCTGACGTGACTGCGGCGACGCGCCTGTTCGACGACCTCGACCTCGACTCCACGAGCGTCCTCGGCCTGCTCATGGCCCTCGAGGACTCGCTCGACATGGAGGTCGACCCGGAGTCGCTCGAGCAGCACCACCTCGAGACGGTCGGCTCGCTGACCGACTTCGTCGTCGAGCACTCGACCCGGAACTGACGTGCCGCTCGGGGGCAGCGGTGCGGGGCCCGGAGCCTCGCCGGTGTCGGATCCGCGCGAGGACGCGCTGCGGGTGCGGGCCGTCGTGGACGTGCCGGTCGACGACCTCGCGCCCGTCGGGGACGGGACGCGGCGGTCGGTCGCGGAGGACCTGCGGTACGTCTACGGCGAGGACCAGCCGACGGACTGGCTCGAGGACGGGCCGGGCCGCGACTACCCGACGATGATCCGCGCGGCGCGCGCGGCGCTCGACGGGCGCGGCCTGCTCGACGACGTGCGCCTCGTCGTGCTCGTCGTGACGACGCCCGACCTCCAGCACGAACGGCTCCTCGGCGGGTTCGTCGCGGACCTGTTCGACGGCGGCCCGTCCACCTTCTGCGTCACGGAGCAGGGGCTCGCGGGCCCGTTCACCGCGCTGCGGCTCGCGGGCGAGCTGCTCGCCGACGGCGGGCCGGGTGTCGGGTCGCTCGGCGGACCGGGAGGCGGGCCGGGCGGCGGGCCGGACGGTGCCGGGCCAGCAGGGACGGCCGTCGTGCTCGTCCTCGAGCAGTGCACGCTCCCGCCCACCGCGACGCGCGTCCCGGCGCGGGACCGCGTGGTGGCGGTCGTCGTCGCGCGCGACGGCGCGGGTCGGCCCGTCGAGAACCTGTCGGTCGCGCGCGCCCCGCGGGGTCCGCGACCCGCGGGCCCCACCACGCCGGCGGGTTCGTCCGACGCACCCCGCGGGGCGGGCCCGGACGTCCGGCGCGTCGTCCTCGGTGTCGACGTGGACCCGGCCGACGTGCCCCTGCTCGACGGCGACGTCGTGCGGCACGCCGACCCCGGGGCTGCGGCGACGGGCGTCTGGGAGGTGCTCGCTGACGACGACGCCCCGGACGCGCCCGTCGTGCTGCACGAGCGGTGCGTCGAGCTCGGCTACCGCTGCTCGCTCGCCCTCGGTCCGCGGTCGGCCGCGACGGCCCCGGAGGCCGGCGGCCGCGCCCGCGAGGCGGTGCTCGCATGAGCGCGGGGGTCGTCTCGCGGGACGCGGGCACGGTGAGCGCCGGCGTCGCGGCGCCGGGCGCTGCGGGGGGTGCTGCGACCTCGGTGGCCGGGGCCGCCCGGGTCACCAGGATCGCCGGGGTGCGCGACGTCGCGCGCGAGCAGGGCGCGGTCGCGGCGCTCGTCGCGCTCGCCGCGGTGCTGCCGGTCGCGGCGCTGCCGGGGGAGTGCGTCCTGCTGCCCGACGACGTCGCCCCGCCGCCCGGGTCGGTGCTGCTGGGCGAGGTGGTGACGGACGCGGGCCCGCTGCTCGCCTGGCGCGCGGCGGCGTCCGGGCCGGTGGACGACCGGCGCGGCCGCGCCGCGGACGCCGCGTGGCGCGTCGGGGTCGCGTGGGCGCGGACGGGCCTGTGCGAACGGCTGGCCGACCGTGCGGTCGACCGGCTGCGCGGCCGGAGCATCGGCGGCACGGCGACGGTGAACCTGCCGCCGGTCCGCCTCGTCCTCGCGGACGCGGCGCTCGCGCACCTGGAGGCGCAGGCGCTGCTGGCGCGCGTGACCGCGGAGCCCGGGGAGCAGGCCGACGACGGGCCGGTGCCCGCCACGACGCTCGCGCGCGTCACCGCGGTGCTCGACCGCACGTCGCGCGCCGTCCACAACCTGTTCGGCGCCTCGGGGTTCGTCGACGGCGACGCGGCCCGGCTGGCCCGCACGATCGACCTGCTCGGCCACGCGAGCGGGACGCTGCCGACCGGGGCGACCCGCGGCGGGGAAGGGCAGGACGCATGACCACGGTCGACCTCCTGGCGCTGCGGGACCACCTGCGCCCCGTGGCCGTCGCGCTCCGCGAGCGCGCGCTCGCGGTCGACGCCGACCCGGGCGCGCTGCACGCGCTCCTCGACGCCGGCGTGCTCCCGTACCGGCAGCTCGGCGGCTTCCCGCCCGGCTATCTCGACGACCCGCCGCGCGTGCGGGGCGTGCCCGTGCTCGTGCGGACGTGCGTCGAGCGCGCCGTCGTCGCGGAGACGCTCGCGTGGGGCGACGCGTCCGTCGTCGTCGGGGCGCCGGGACCGTCGATGTCCGGGGTCGTGGTGGACGACCTCGCGGACGACGAGCAGCGCGACCGCTTCTACCGGCACGTCGCGCAGCCGCGCACCTGGACGTTCTTCGGGCTCACCGAGCCCGACCGCGGCTCGGACGCCGCCGCGCTCGAGACCGCGGTGGTCGCAGCAGGCGCGCCCACGGGCGGCGCGACGGCGGACGGCGCGATCGAGGACGGTGCGACCGAGGGCGGCGCAGCCGCGGACGACGGGAGCCCGGGCGCCGTCCTGCGCGGCCACAAGAAGTACGTCGGCAACGTCGCCCGGGCCAGCCTCGGCGTCGTGTTCGCGCGGCACCGCCCCGGCCCGCTCGGGGTCGGGGTCTACCTCGTCGACACCGCGCGCCCGGGGTTCGACGCCGCGCCGCTCGTGACGACGGGCATGCGGGCCGTGCAGCTCGGCGAGGTCCGGTTCCGCGACGTGCCGCTCCGCCCGGAGGACAGCCTGGGCCGGCACCTCTCGCCGTCGCGCCGCGGGCTCCTCGGCGCGGTCCGCACGTTCAACCGGCTCCGCCCCGTCGTCGCGGCGCTGGCCGTGGGCGTCACGCAGGCGGCCCTCGACTACGTGCGGGCCGAGCGGTCGTCGTTCCGGGCCGACGAGCGCCGGCTGCTCGAGACCTTCGACGACCGTCTCCACACGGCCCGGGCCCTCGTGCTCGAGGCGGCGCGCGGCGCCGACGCCGACCCGGCGGACGGGACGCTGCCCGCGGCGGCGAAGGCCACGGCGCTGGACCTCGCGGAGGAGGTCACGCGCACGGTGCCCGCGCTGCTCGGCCCCGGCGCGCGGTGGGAGCACCCGTACCTCGACAAGCTCGTCCGCGACGTGCCCGGCCTCGAGATGATGGAGGGCACGCGGACCGTCCAGCGGCTCACGCTCGCCCAGGGCTGGCTGCAGGGCAGGGCACGGCATGTCGAGCTCGTCTAGGGAGGCGGGAACGGCACCGGCCCTGCCCGTCCCCGGGCTCGAACCTGACGCCGCGCTTCCGGGCGGGTCGGGGCTGCCGGGCGCGTCGGCGCCGTCGGTCGCGGAGCTGCGCCGGCGCGTCCTGCGGCTCGCGGGCCCGATCTGCGCCGCGCTCGTCGTCGGGGCGCTCGCGCAGCTCGTCGTCGCGGCGCTCCTCGGCCACATGGGCGACGACGCCCTGTACGTGCGCTC
Organism: Cellulosimicrobium sp. AB352; assembly: GCF_049538415.1. NCBI lineage: Bacteria > Bacillati > Actinomycetota > Actinomycetes > Micrococcales > Promicromonosporaceae > Cellulosimicrobium > Cellulosimicrobium sp. AB352. The sequence continues at coordinate 12,284 of NZ_JBMVFX010000029.1, forward strand.
GCTGTTCATCCCCGTGACGTTCCTCGTCCTCGCCGTCCAGGAGGGTCTCGACGTCTCGACGCAGGTCGGGTTCGCGCGCCTGCGTGGCGCGCGCGGCCGGGACGACGTGCCGTCGTCCGCGACGGCGGCGCTCCTGGGGCGGTTCGTCGCCGCGGGCGGTGCGGTGCTCGGCGCCGTGGCTCTTCTCGTCGTCCTCGCCGCCCCGGCGCTCGCGACCGTGCTCTCCGTGCCGGGCCCGCTCGTCGCGGAGTTCGTGGCGTTCGCGCGCTGGACGGTGCTCGCGAGCGTCCTGTCCGTGCCGACGGCGGTGGCGGCCGCCGCGCTGCGCGGCTGGGGCCGCACGGGCGCGTCGGCGACCGTGGCGCTGCTCGTCGCGGGGCTCCAGGTGCTCGTCGTGTGGCTCGTCGGGCTGGTCGGCGGGTTCGGCGTCCTCGCCGTCCCGGTCGCGATCGCCGGGTCGACCCTCGTCGGCGCGGGCGTCGCGTGGGCCCTCCTCGTGCGCGCACGCCTCCTCCCGCCCCCGGGACGACGGATGCGCGGCGCCGCGCGACCGGGCGCGGCGGACCACCGGGGCGTCGACGTGCGCGCGCTCCTCCTCGGCGTCGGCCTGCCGGTCGGTCTGTCCTACCTCCTGCTCACCGTGACGAACCTCGTCATGGTGTGGGTGCTCGGGCCCTCGGGGACCGACGTCGTCGCCGGGTTCGGCGGCGCCGCGACGGTCCAGACGCTCGTCGTCGTGCCGGCCATCGGCCTCGCGGCCGCGGTGAGCATCGTCATGAACCAGCAGTGGGGCGCAGGTGCGCTCGGCCTCCTGCCGCGCACGTTCCGGGCCGGGACGGTCGTGGTCGCGGGGACGTACGTCGTCGTGGGCGCCCTCGTGCTCGCGGCGGCGCCCCTGCTCGCGGGGCAGCTCTCCGCCGACCCGGAGGTCGCCGCGCAGGCGGCGCTGTACCTGCGGGTCGTCGGGCCGTCGTACGCGGGCGTGGGCCTCGTGCTGTACCTCGTGACGCTGCTCGAACAGCTCGGGTACGGGCGCGTCGCCGTGACGCTCAACGTGCTCTACCACGCGGTGTCGCTCGGGGTCGGCGGGGCGCTCGCGCGGGCGGGCGGCGGGCCGACCGCGCTGTACGCGACGATCGCGGTGGCGAACGTCGTCGGGCTGACCGTCCTGCTCCCCGTCGCGGTGCGTCTCGTGCGACGACGCGCGGGCGGCGGCAGAGCGCGGCAGGTCGCGCCGTGACGGCCGGGCCCGCGGTCGCGCGCGCCGGGGAGCCCGGGCCGGGGCGGGTGACCGCCGCGCGGGGCGAGGTCCGCGACCCGGTGCTGAGCGTCGTCGTCATGCACCACCCGGCGCGGGGCGACGTGTCCGCCCTCGTGCGCGCGTGCGCCCCGCTGGACGTCCGCGTCGTGGAGGACCCCGACCCGGACGGTCCGCCCAGCCCGCTGCGCACCGCGAAGCGCGCCTGGGCCGCCGTCGCGCCCGGCGCGACGCACCACCTCGTGCTCCAGGACGACGTCGCGCCCGTCGCGGGCTTCGCCGAGCTCGTCCGGCGCGCGGTGCGGGCCCGGCCGCGGCACGCCGTCGCGCTGTACTCGAACTGGAACAGCCCGCGCAACGCCTACCTCGTGCGCGCCGCCGCGGCCGCGGGCCAGGCCTGGGCGCCGCTCGGCCACGACGAGTGGGTGCCGACGCTCGGCCTCGTGCTCCCCGCCGACGGCGCCCGACGGCTCGCCGCGCACCTCGCGACCCTGCCCGACGACGCGCGCGACGACGACGAGGCCGTCGTGACGTTCTGCGCGCGCGAGCGGTACCCGGTCGTCGCGACGCTGCCGCACCTGCTCGAGCACGGCGACGGCCCCAGCCTCGCGGGCAACGACGCGCACGGCGCCCGGCACGCCACCGTCCCGGCGGACGACGTCGTCGACCCGGACGCGTGGGACCGGCCCGGGCCGGAGCGCACGCCGGCGCGCGTCCCGGCGACCCTGCGGCCGGTCGCCGTCACGCTCGAACGGTCGCGCTGCACGCTGCGCGTGCTGCGCCCCACGGCGGGCGAGCCGCTCGAGCACCCGTTCGGGTGGGCCTGGGACGCCTGGGCGGGGTGGCTCGGCGTCCACCCGGCGGCGGTCGCGCACGACGTCGCGGCGCTCGCCGCAGGGGTCTGCCCGCGGCTGGGGGGCGTCGCGCCCGCCGCGCTCGTCGAGCTCGGCGCGGCGTGCTGGCTGCTCGGGTCCGACGTCGCGCGGACCGCCTGGCCACCGCCCGCCGGCCCCGGGACGACGGCGCACCGGGCGGCCGCGGTGCGGACGTGGGTGCTCTCGGGGCTGCTCCCCGCCGACCGCCCCGAGAGCCGCGTCGACGAGCTCGTCGCGTTCGGTCTCGACGCGCTCGCCGCGGGCGCGACCTGGGCGGCCACGGCGCGGGACGCCACGGCGGGCGGCGCGTCCCCCGCGGGGCCCGCCCGGCCCGGCCCCGGCGCGCGCGGAGACCGGCCCGACCCGGCCGCACGCGACGACCGTCGCTGCCCGGCCGCTGGCGACGACCGGCCCGATCCGGCCGCTCGCGACGACAGTCCCGGCCCGACCGCTCACGACGACCGTCGCGACCCCGCCGCTCGCGACGACCGGCTCGACCCGGCCGCGCTCGACGCGGTGCTGCTCCTGGCCGAGCGGGACGCGGCCGTCGTCTGCCGCGCGGCCGGTCCCGCGGTGCCGGTGCGGGTCGTCGTGCACGACTGCGCGTCGTGCGGTGCGCAGGCCGCGGACGCCGTCGCCGACCACGCCGCGCACGGCGACCTCGACGGCGCGGCCGAGCACCTCGTGGCGGACGAGCAGGACGTCGTGGACGAGCACGGCGTCGTGGCCGAGCACGGCGTAGCGGCGACCGCCGTCGGGTCGGACGAGACCGTGTCCTCCGCGGGCGACGGGACGGGCCGCCCTCACCCGGCGCCTGGCGGCCCCGACCCCGTGCACGGCGACGGGCGGACCAAGGACGCCCGGGCGACGGTGGAGGTCCTCGCGTGCGAGCGGCTGGAGGTGCGGGGGTTCCTCGGCCTCGTGCCGGGCGGACGGCACGTCTCGCGCGGGCTGTGGGCGGCACGCCGCGCGTCGGCCGCGGGCGGGGAGCGGCTCGACGCCGCCGACCTCCTCGTGGCGCTCGCGGACGAGGCGCCCGGCCTGCCCGTCGTGGCCCGCGCGGTGGGCGAGCCGCTCGGCCGCCCGTGCCGCGCGCCGCTCGGCCTCCAGCACGCGACGGGCGCCGCGCAGGAGTACGCCGACCGGTACGCCGCGGCGCGGTCCGCGCGCGCGGCGGAGCTGCTGTGAGCGGCGGCCCTGCGGGCGTGTGGCGGTGGCGCGGCGACGCGCTGCTGCTCGACCTCGACGGCACGCTCGTCGACTCGTCCGCCGCGATCGAGCGCCACACGCTCGCGTGGGCCGCCCGCCTCGGGCTCGACGGCGAGGCCGTCGTCGCCGCGTCGCACGGGCGGCGCGACGTCGAGGTCGTCCGCCTCGTCGCGCCGGGCGCCGACGTCGCGCGCGAGGTCGCGTGGCTGCACCGCCTCTCGTGCGACGACACCGAGGGCGTCGTCGCCGTGCCGGGCGCGGCCGAGCTGCTCGCGGGGCTGGACGCCCGCACGTGGACGGTCGTGACGTCGGCGGCGCGCGAGGTCGCGCTCGCGCGCCTCACCGCGGCGGGGCTGCCGGTGCCGGGGCCCCTCGTGTGCTCGGAGGACGTGACGCGCGGGAAGCCCGACCCCGAGGGCTTCCGCGCCGGGGCCCGGCTGCTCGGCGTCGACCCGCGGCGGTGCCTCGTGCTGGAGGACTCGGCGGCGGGCGTCGCGGCGGGTCGCGGGGCGACGGCGGCCGTGCTCGCCGTCGGGCCCGAGCCCGTGCCGGGGGCGCACCACCGCGTGCCGGACCTGCGGCCGGTGACGGCACGACCCCTGTGCGGCGGGCTGGAGGTCCTCGTGCGGGCCGACCGCCCCCTGCGCGTCGCGAGCCTGGAGGTCGTGGCATGAGCGGAGTCCTCGACGTCGAGGCCTGGTACGTCGACACGACGGTCCCCGTGCTCGGCGGCGACACCCTGCTGGGCGCGGCGGAGCGGGCGCGGTCCCGGCGGTTCGCGGTGGCCGTCGACGCCTCCCGGTACGTGCACGCCCACGTCGCCGCCCGCGCGATCCTCGCGCGGCGCGCGGGCCTGGCACCCGCGGACGTCGGGTGGGAGGTGGGGCCGCACGGGAAGCCGGGGCCCGTCGTCGGGCAGCGGTGGAACCTCAGCCGGAGCGGGGGGCACGCGCTCGTCGCGCTCGCGGCCGACGACGTGGGCGTCGACGTGCAGGTGCGCGACCCCCGCGTGGACGTCGCCCGCGTCGCGGCGCGCTACCTCGCCCCCGCGGCCCGGACCGCGGGAGCCGCCGACGACTGGCGTCGCCTCGCGCGCCTGGAGGCGTGCGCCAAGGCGGTCGGCGGGCGCCTGCTCGACGTGCTCGGCCTCGACGTCGCGGCCCCGGGGCTCGTGCGGGCCGACGACGGCGCGTGGCGCGGGCAGGAGTGGTGGGTGTCCGACGTGCCGGCCCCGGACGGAGCCGTCGCCGCGTGCGCGACGCCGGGCGCGCGCCCGCACGTGTGCCGCGTCCGGACCTGGCCGGGGGAGCAGCGCGACCGCCCGGTCCGCGTGCCGCGACCGGTCGCCGCTGGGGAGGGGGCCCGATGAGGGTCGTGCACCGGGTCGAGGTCCGCGGGAGCGCGGGCGAGGGGCCCGCCACGTGGGGGCAGACCGCCATCCGGCGGGCCCTGGCGGCGCTCGCGCCGCAGGACCACCAGTTCAACCTCGTGTGGGGCGGTCCGCTCGACCGACCGCTGCCCACCGCCGCGGCGGTCGAGGTGGTGCGGGCGCTCGTCGAGCGCCACGACTCCCTGCGGACGCGGATCCACGTGCGGGGCGACGGCTTCGCCCAGGAGCTCTGCGGCGTCGGGACGGTCGAGGTGGTCGAGGAGCGCGTCGACGACCTCGCCGCCGTCGCCGTGCGCGGCGCGCGCATGCGTCACGAGCTCTGGGGCCGCAGGTTCGACTACGCGACGGACCTGCCCGTGCGCGCCGGTCTCGTGACCGTCGACGGCGCGGTGCACCACACCGTGCTCGTCGTCGCGCACACGGCCCTCGACGGCTGGGGCCTGCCCGTGCTCGACGCCGACCTCACGGCCCTCGCCGCGGGGAGCGCCCCGCCGGAGCGGGCCGCGTGGACGCCGCTCGACGAGGCGGCCTGGCAGACGTCGCACGACGGCCGCCGGCACGACGCCGCCGCCCGAGCACGCACCCTGCGCACGATGCGGGCGGCGCCCGTCGTCGTCTTCCCGCGAGGGAGCGCCGACGGCGAGGGCCCGGACAGCGGGAGCGCCGTCCGCGAGGGCAGAGGAGACGAAGGCACGGAGGACGGAGGCGCGGGAGGCGCGGTGGCCGCCGCGCGGCCGCGGTACCGGCAGACCGTCCTGCGCTCGCTCCGCCTCGGGCCCGCCGCGGAACGCGTGGCCGCCCGGTGGCGCACGAGCACGTCCGGGGTGCTGCTCGCGGCGTCGTGCCGGGCGCTGGCCACCGCCGCGGGCCGGGACGACCTCGCGCTCCAGGTCATGGTGAGCAACCGGTTCCGGCCGACGCTCGCGGACGCCGTCGTGACGACGGCGATGGAGGGGCTGCTCCACGTCGACGGCCTCGACGCCCCGTTCGAGGAGGTCGGGCCGCGCGTCTGGCGGGCCGCGATGACTGCGTACCGCTCGGCGTACTACGACAAGGACCTGCTCCGACGCGAGGCCGCCGCCGACCCGACGACCGCGCACGACGGGACCTGCTGGTACAACGACCGGCGCGGCACCGGGCCCGACCGGACGCTGCGCGCACGACCCACGCGGTCGCGGCGGCTGGCGCGCGCCGACGCGTCCGACGAGCAGGGCGGCGTCACGCTCACGCTGCACCTCGTGGACGCGCCGGACGGCGGCGTCGACGTCGTGCTCACGGCGGACGCGGCGCGCCTCGACGACGCGACCGCGGCGTCCGTGGTGCGGGACGTCGAGCGCACGGTCCTGGCGGCGTCCCGGGCCCCGACCCCGTCGTCGCCTCGACGCGCCCCTCGACCTGCCGCCCCCCGCGCCCCTCGGCCTGCCGCCCCGCGCGCCCCCTGACCGGGGCAGCGAGGGTCACACCCGCGCGTCGGGCGGTGTGACGTCCGCAACGGGGTGCGGGTGAGACGGCGCCAGCGCGTGCGAGGAGTCCCGGACCCTGGGAGTGTTCACGTCCGCAAGGGAAACCGACATATCGGAGGAGTACTCATGGGTTGGATCGCGTACATCGTCCTCGGCCTCGTGGCCGGTCTCATCGCCCGTGCCGTCCTGCCGGGCAAGCAGACCGGTTCGGTGATCATCACGATCCTGCTGGGCATCCTGGGCGCGCTGCTCGGTGGGTGGCTCGGCTCGGTGTTCTTCGGGACCTCGCTGGGCGACCTGGGCGACTTCCGCACCTGGCTCCTCGCCATCCTGGGTTCGCTCATCACCCTCGGCGTGTACGGTGCGGTCACCCGGAACAACCGGGGCTGACCGTGCGCACGGCGCACCGTCGGTGACGTCGGGGACGGGAGCGTCGTGGGGAGCACTGGCACCGGGGGAGTCCGCGTCGAGGACGGCGGCCGTCGCTGGGTGATGTGGGGCCAGATCGACTTCGCGGTCACCCACGACGTCAAGGCACGGCTCGCCGCCACGATCGACGGCCGACCCAAGACGGTCGACCTCTCGGCCGTGACGTTCATGGACTCGTCGGGGCTGCACCTGCTCCTCATGAAGGTGACCGAGGAGTCGCGACCGCGACTCCTCGGCGTCCCGCCCCAGGTGCTCGAGATCCTGGAGTTCAGCCACGCCCTCGACCTCGTCGAGATCGTCGGCCCCGACGAGGTGCCCCCGCCCGACGAACCGGCCGGTGCGCTGGCCGGCTGACCGACGCCCGCGGCGCGCGACGTGCTATCCCAGCGCGTCGCGCGCCGCGCGTGCGACCGCTGTCGCGAGCCGGTCGAGCGAGGCGGAGTGCAGCCGCCACTGCTGCCAGTGCTGCGGCACCTCCGTCGCCCGCTCGTCGTCGAAGCCGACGAGGCGCCCGGCCCGCTCGGCCCGGGCGCTCTGCAGGTCGGGCAGCATCGCCCACCCCATGCCGAGCTCGACGGCCCGGCGGAACTCGTGCGACGCCGGGACGTAGTGGCGCGGCGGGTCGAGCGCGGTGCCCGCCTCCTCCGCCCGCAGCCGCAGGTAGCGCTCCTGGAGGTCGTCCTTGCGGTCGAACGCGAGGACGGGCGCCCGGGAGAGCGCGGCGGCCGTCGGGCCGTCGGGGAACCAGCGCTCGACGAACGCCGGGCTCGCGCACGGCCGGTAGCGCATCCGGCCCAGGAGGGTCGACCGGCAGCCCGGCACCGCGTCCGCCACCGACGTGACCGCGGCGACCGCCGTCCCGTCGCGCAGGAGACGGATCGAGTGCTCCTCGTCCTCGCGGAGCACCTCCAGCCGTGCCCACCGCGCCGCCTCGGCGAGCGCGGGCAGCGCCCACGTCGTCAGGGCGTCCCCGGAGACGACGAGCGTGATCTCGGGCAGCGCGGCCGGGTCGCCCGCGTCCTGCCCGTCCCGCCCGATGCCCAGCTCGGCGAGCACGTCCGCCTGCTGGAGCGCGAGGTGGCGTGCGTGCCGCACGAGCACGCGCCCGGGCGGCGTCAGCGCCGCAGGCTTGCCCCGCCGCACCAGCACCTGCCCGACGGCGGACTCCAGCGCGCGCATGCGCTGGCTCACCGCCGACGGCGTGACGCCGAGCCGGCGCGCCGCGGCGTCGAACGTGCCGGTCGCGGCGATCGCCTCGAGCGCGCGGAGCTGGTCCGGCTGCAGGTCCACCATGAGCGAATCTTACGGTTCTGGAGAATCTGTCGCTGTACTTCACCGAGCGGCGTCCCTACCGTCCAGGGGTGCTCGCCCTCCTCGCGCCCCTTGCCGCCGGCCTCGCCGCCGGGCTGTCCCTCATCGTCGCGATCGGCGCGCAGAACGCGTTCGTGCTGCGCCAGGGGCTGCGGCGCGAGCACGTGCTGCCCGTCGTCCTCGTGTGCGCGCTCTCGGACCTCGTGCTCATCGCGGCCGGGACGGCCGGCCTCGGCGCGCTCGTCACGGGTGCGCCCGTGCTCCTCACCGTCGTGCGCTGGGGTGGCGCCGCGTTCCTCCTGACGCTCGCGGCGCTCGCCGCCCGGCGGGCGCTGCGCCCCGGAGGGCTCGACCCGGCGTCGGGCGCGGGGGCGACGTCGGCGCGGTCGGCCGTGGGCACGTCGCTGGCCCTCACGTGGCTCAACCCGCACGTGTACCTCGACACGGTCCTGCTGCTGGGGTCGCTCGCCGCGGGCTACGCCGCCGCCCACGCGGGAGGGGCGGGGGCCGGAGGCGCCGACACCGCCCGGTGGCTGTTCGGCACCGGGGCGATGGTGGCGAGCGTCGTCTGGTTCACCGCGCTCGGCTTCGGCGCGCGGCTGCTCGCGCCGGTCTTCGCCCGGCCCGGGGCGTGGCGCGTGCTCGACGGCGTGATCGCCGTCGTCATGGCGACGATCGGGGTGTCCCTGCTGCTGGGTGGCTGAGCTGCTGGGAGCAGTTCACCGCGCGGGTCACGCGGGGGGTGCGGGGCGGTGGGGCCGCGGGGTCAGGGCGTCGGGTCGAGCTGGTAGAACGTGCGGATGCGCTGCTGGGTCGCCGGGTCGATGCGGCGCCGAGGGCTCGTCGAGCCGCCGGCGTGCACCGCGATCCACGAGCGCAGGACCGTGGGCTGGACGTCGACGACGCGCGCGAACTCGTCCACGGTGGGCCACGCGGGCTGCGGCGTGCGGACGCGCGGGCCGCTCGCGGCGAGGTGCAGGTCGTCGCCCCAGGCCATGGCCTCGGCGGTCGACGGGAACCCGCCGATGCGGCCTGGCGTCGGGAACGGCTTCTCGAGGCACCACTCCGTGCCGCGCGCGACGATGCGGTAGACGCCCTCGGGCGCGCGCGCCTCGTACACGTCCGGTCCGGTGTTCCCCCAGTTCAGCCCCATGGGCCACATCTTCAGCGGAAAGCGCTGTCAGCGGAAGGGACCTTCGTCAACTTCACCCGCTCTCGCTACTGGACGCTTGTCCAGTTCGCATCTAGCGTGAGGGACAGCCGGTGCCGCATCTCTGCCCCCTGCTGGTGCGGCACCGGCAACCACCCCTCACCCCCGCGGCAGGCGCTCGACGGCCCGCCGGTAGAGCGCGGCGTGCTCCCGCAGGTCGTCGCGGCCCGTCGTCCGGGCACGCTCCTCGGTCCAGTCCGCGAGGTCGAGCAGGCGCTCGCGCATCGTGCGGAGCGCGACGGCGGCCCCCGGCGCCGCGTCCGGCCCGTAGGCCTCCAGCAGGTGCGCCAGCCGTTCCTCGGGCCGGGCGTCCGCGGGAGCGGGCATGTCCTCGCACCACCCGCACATCCGGTAGGCCAGGTAGGCGAGGTCCCACGCGCGCGGCCCGGGCGCCGCCATGTCGACGTCGATGAACCCGACGACCCGCTCGCCGTCGTGCACCATGTTGTACGGCGCGACGTCGTTGAGGCACACGACCTCCGCGGGCTCGCGCACCGGCGAGCGCCACACGGCACCCGGGGGAGCGAAGCCGACCGAGGCGTCGTGCACCGTCCGCAGCATCCCCGCCGCCTGCTCGCGTGCCGCGGCCGTCCACACCCAGTCCGGGACCGGCCAGCCGCCCGTCTCGCCGGGGATCCAGCCGAGCACCTCGCGGCCGCGCTCGTCGAGCCCCAGCGGGGCGGGCACGAACGAGACGCCCTGGGCACGCACCCACGCCAGCAGCGCCTGGACGGTCGGGGTCCACGGGCCCGCCGAGCGCCGCACGGTGTCCCCGCGCCGCACGACGTCGTTCACGTTGCCGCCGGTGAGCTCCTGCTCCGTGGTGTCGTCCATGGCCCCGATCCTGCGCGGTGCGCGCAGCGTGGAACAGCGATTAACGGCCCGTCTCAGCACGCCCCACGCGCCGTCCCGAGGCCCGGAGCCCTCTACGATGCGGAGGTGAACGCGGACGCGAGCTGGTTTGACGAGGCGACGTCGGGCAGCGACGTCGGTCGCCTCGCTCGCGAGGTCGTGTGGGCGGACACCCCGCTGGGAGAGCCCGCGACCTGGCCGGTCGCCCTCCGCCACGCGGTGCGGCTGTGCTTCTCCACCCGGTTCCCCGCGATGATCGTGTGGGGCCCGGAGCTGACGCTCCTCTACAACGACGGGTACCGGGACATGCTCGGCACCGACAAGCACCCGAGCGCGCTCGGCGCGCCGGTCCGTGCGGTGTGGCCGGAGATCTGGGACGACATCGGGCCGCTGTTCGACGCCGTGCTCACCGAGGGCCGCGCGACGTGGAGCGAGGACATGCCCCTCGTCATGCACCGGTCGGGCTTCGACGAGGAGACCTACTTCACCTTCTCCTACAGCCCGCTGCGCGACGACGAGGGCCGGATCGCCGGCGTCCTCGACATCGCGACGGAGACGACGCGCGAGGTCGTGAACCAGCGCCGTCTGCTCACGCTCGGCGAGCTGCACGCCGTCCTGCCGACGACGGCCGGCAGCCTGGGCGCGTTCGCCCGACCGGTGGTCGAGGTGCTCGCCCGCAGCGCCGACGTCGCGCGCGTCGCGTTCTACGCCATCGACGGCCCGCGCCCCCGCGTGCTCCTGGAGGCGGGCCACGCGGCCGACGGCACGGAGGCCGAGGCCGTCGGGCGCACCCTCGCGACCGGTCAGCGCGAGGTCGCGCGGGGCCGCGTCGTCAAGCCCCTGCGGGACGCGAGCCCGCGGGGTGCTGCGGGCGTCCTGGTCCTCCAGGCGGCGACCGGCCGCCCGTGGGACGACGACTACGCGCGCTACCTCACGGGTCTCGCCACGACCATCGGTGCGGCGCTGCGCGACGCCGCGCGGATGCGGACGACCCTGGACGAGCTGCGCCGTCGGGCCGAGCGGTCGGAGGAGGAGACGGCGCGCGCCCGCGAGCTCGCGCTCGTGCTCCAGCAGGCCGTGCTCACCGAGCCGCCGCAGCCCGAGGACCTCGAGGTCGCGGTGCACTACCAGCCCGCGACCCACGACCGCGACATCGGCGGCGACTGGTACGACGCGTTCGTGGCGTCCGACGGCGTGACGACCCTCGTCATCGGGGACGTCGTCGGGCACGACCTCGGCGCCGCCGCGACGATGGGCCAGCTCCGCGGCCTGGTGCGCGCCATCGGCTACGACAGCGGCGCGACCCCGGCCCGCCTGCTCGAGCGCGTGGACGCCGCGATCGACGGCCTCGCCCTGGGGATCAACGCCGTGGCGACCGCCGTCGTCGCCCGCATCGAGCAGAGCGACGACGAGCGCTCCCGCGGCGTGCGGACCGTCCGCTGGTCCAGCGCGGGCCACCTGCCCCCGGTCGTCGTCCGCGCGGACGGCGCGGTCGAGGTGCTCACCGTGCGCAACGACCTCCCGCTCGGGCTGCGGCCGGGCGCGGGCCGGCGCGACCACACCGTCGAGCTCGGCACCGACGACACCCTCGTCCTGTACACGGACGGGCTCGTGGAGCGCCGCGGGCACAGCATCCGGGACGACGTCGCGGCGCTCGCCGACGCGCTGCGGGGCCTCGCGGGCGCGAGCCTGGACGACGTGGTGCGGACGGCGCTCTCCCAGGTCCTCCCCGGCGACGCCGAGGACGACGTCGCGCTCGTCGCGCTCCGCACCGGTCCGCAGGCGGCGGTCGTGCGGCGCGACGTCCCGGGCACCCCGGTGGCCGTCTCGGCGTGAGTCCCACCGGGCGCCGGCGTCAGGGCGCGACGTCCACGAGCGCGGACGGCGGTGCAGCGCACCCGATCGTCGGGTCGACCTCGCACACCGTGGGGGCGTGCCGGAGGCTCACCGAGACCTGGGCCTCGCCGGAGGGCACGTCGTCGGGGACCGGGAACGTGCCGTCCGCGGCACCGCCGTCACCGGGCTCGAGGGTCCCGAGGGACGCGCTGTACCGGCTGGTGGCGGGATCGCTCGCGGGTCCCCGGACCGTGATCAGCACCTCGTAGCGTGCCCGGTCCGGCAGGTCGTGCTCGCACCCCGTGCCCCCGCTGCTGCTCGGCACCTCGACACGCAGGTCGTCGCCCGGAGCGACGCGCTGCGGCGTCACCAGCGGGTCGTCGGGCTGGCAGTACGCCGTCGGCTCGCCGGTCCCGAGAGCGCAGCCGGACGCCACGGCCATGACGACGGCCAGCCCGCAGAGCGCCCTGCGGGCGACCTGTCCACGACCCGGGGAGGACGCCGACACGGCCGCGGGTCGATCCGGCGCCACGGCTTCTCGTCGCGCCGGGCGCCCGTCCCGGCGGCGCAGCGGCGGCAGACGGACGTGACGGCGTCGGCGTCCCGCCCGGTCGCGGGCTGGACGTCGGCCCACGTCACGTGGGGGAACCGCACGAGACCCTGGCGGCTGAGCTGGAGGCGGCACACCGTCGCGTTGGTGCCGCGCTCCCACGCGTGGACCTCGCCTGCGGGCATGCGGACGCCGTCCGGGTCGACCCACGTCCCCGTCGCCGCCACCGCGGCCCCTGAGACACGCCTCGGCATCGTCGTCACCTCCGCTCCCATCCTCGGCCGGGCCGCGCGCGGTCGCAGCCCTGGTGGGGGGTGGGGTCAGGTGAGGTGGTCGAAGTCGCCGCGGACCCACGCGGCGTGCCGCTGCGCGGAGCGGAGCACGACCGCGCGGGCGTCGGCGGGGATCACGCCCTCGAAGTTGTTGTAGAGCCGCTCGAACGGGCGCCGCGCCACGCGCTCGGCGACGCGCAGCACGACGGCCGCCGAGAGCGGGATGCGGTTGGGGTAGGACCGCATGAAGCTCACCGACGTGCGGTCGGGGTTGGCGAAGATCGTGTCGCCGGAGAGCAGCACGCCCCGACCGTCGGCGCCGGCGGCCCAGTGCACGACGGCGCTCCCGGGGAAGTGGCCGCCCGGCTGCGAGAGCACGACGCCCGGCAGCACCTCGCGCTCGCCGGTCCAGGTCTCGACGACCGGGTCGGGTCGCGCGACCCAGTGCGCGTCCGCCTCGGCGACGAGCACGGGGACGTCGCCGAGCGCACGGCTCCACTCGACCTGGACGCCGAACATGTGGGGGTGGCTCGCGGCGATCGCGACGACCGGGCCGAGCGCGCGCACCTGCTCGACGGCGGCGTCGTCCACGTAGCCTGGCGGGTCCCACAGCAGGGTGCCTGCCGGGGTGCGCACGACCTTGGCCTGCTGCCCGATGCCGACGCTCGGCTCGCTCGTCAGGCCGAACAGGTCGGGCTCGAGCTCCTCCAGCACGAGGCGCTCGCCCGCCGCGGCGAGCTCGGCGAGCGTGGTCCACGCCTGGCCCGTGGGGGGCACCCACTGGCGCTCGTCGGCGCAGATCGCGCACACCGCGGGGCGCTCGGCGTGCTCGACGGCGCACGTGCGGCAGATCCACCAGCCCGCGTCCGGGGTCGGGGCGGGCGAGGGCGCGGGCGTCGTCGTCATGGCACAGGTCTACCGTGCCCCGCCGACACGCGTCTCCTGACAGACTGTCGCCCCCATGATCTCCACGCTCCTCGTCGCGCACCCCTGGATGTCGCCGCTCGCGCTCGCGGCCCTCGTCGTCGTCGGCCCGTTCCTGGGTTCGTGGCTCGTCGGGCGCCGTCGGCTCACCGGCGCGCTGCTCGCCCTGTCCCTCGTGCCGCTGCTCCTGCTGACGCTCGTCCCGGTCGACCGCGAGCTGTACGCCGTCTGCACGGTGGGCTGGGTGCTGCCGACGCCGGCCCGGGTCGAGCTGTTCGCGAACGTCGTGCTGTTCGTGCCGCCTGTTCTTCTCGCGGCGCTGCTGCTCCGCCGGCCGCTCGTCGCGCTGCTGGGCGGGGTCGTCGCGTCGGCGCTCGTCGAGGCGTTCCAGGCGCTCGTCCCGGCGCTGGGCCGGTCGTGCGACACGAACGACTGGCTCTCCAACTCGATCGGTGCGCTCGTCGGTGCGGGGATCGCCGTCGTCGCGCTGGGTCTCGCCGCGCGGCGGGCGCGCGCGACGGACGACGACCGCGTGCCCGCGACCCGCGCGTCCTGACGGCCGCGGCCGAGCGCCCGGTCGGGCCTGGGCGCCCGCGCGCAGGACCTGAGGACGGACACGGTGTGGGAACGCTTCCACGGAGCGTGCTCCCCGGGTTAGCGTGGTGGTCCGGGCGCGTCGCCCGTCACCGCCGACAGGACCACGCCGGGAGTACGCCATGCCGACCACCACGCTCGACGACGTCGCGGCCGCCGCGCGCGTGTCGCGGTCGACGGCGTCGCGCGTCGTGCGCGGGACGGGCCCCGTCTCGGACGAGGCGCGCCGCGCCGTGCTCGCCGCGGTCGACGAGCTGGGCTACGTGCCGCACCCGGGAGCACGTGCGCTCGCGAGCGGTCGGGGCGAGCGCGTCGTGGTCGCGGTCGGGTCGCCGTCGGCGGACCTGCTCGCCGACCCCTACGTCGCGCGCGTCGTCGCGGCGGCGAGCCGCACCGCGGACACCCAGGGCGTCGGGGTCGCCCTGCGCTGGCTCGGCCGCGACCCGCGGGAGGAGCTGCGTCGCCTCGCGCGCGACCCCGGCGTGGGCGGCGTGCTGCTCGTCGACTACTCGGCGGACGTGCTCGCGAGCGTCCCGCGCGAGCTCGTCCCGCGCGTCGCGGCGATCGGCCCCGCGGACGGCCGCGTCCCCTCGTACGACGTCGATGCCGCCGCCGGGATCGCCGCGCTCGTCGTGCACGTGCTCGCGGACGGACGGCGCGACGTCGTCATGCTCACGGGACCGGGCTGGCTGCCCGGGTCGCGGCGTGCCGTCGAGGCCTACGAGAGCGTGGTCCGGGCGGCGGGGCGCCCGACGCGCGTCGTCGCGGCCGACCTCTCGTGGCTCGCCGGCGCGGAGGCCGCGCGCGAGGCGCGACTGCGCTGGCCCGGCGTCGACGCGCTCGTCGCGATGAGCGACACCCTCGCCGTGGGCGCGATGCGCGCGCTCGCGGAGGACGGCGTCCGCGTGCCCGACGACGTCGCCGTCACCGGGTTCGACGACCAGCCGTTCGCGGAGCAGGCCGGTCCCGGCCTGACGACGGCCACGCACCCGGTGGAGCGCATCGCGGCCGCCGCGACCGCGGCCCTGCTCGGGCGGCGGCACGACGACGAGCGGACGTTCCCGTCCGTCGTCGTGCGGCGCACGAGCGCCTGACCCGCCGTCGGGACTGCGCTCGCCGGGAGGGTGGCGCCTCAGGCGGGGAGGTCGTGCGCGAGCAGGTCCTCGCGCAGGTGCCGGGCGTACCCGCCGGGCGTGCGTCCGACGAGGCGCGCCGACGTCAGGACCTCCCCGGCCGCGTCGGCGACGACGCGCGCCCCCGCGGCCCGCGCGCGCTCCACGAGCCCCACGTCCTCGTGCTCCGCGACGGGCGCGAACCCGCCCGCGGCGTCGTGCGCCGTGAGGCGGATCCCCAGGTTCGCGCCGTGCACGTGCCCGTTGGCCGTGCCCGGCCGGTGCGTGGCGAGCCACGCGCGCGCCCGGTCCGGCGAGAGGGCGGCCAGCTCGGGGCGGACCGTGCCGACCACGACGTCCGCGCCGGCGTCCGCGAGGTCGAGCTGACGCGTCAGCCAGTGGTCGGGCACCGCGGAGTCCGCGTCGGTGCACGCGAGCCACGTGCGCGCCGCGGCGCCGTCCCGGCGCACCTGCAGGTCGGCCACGCCGGCGCGCACCCCCGCCCGACGAGCGCGCCCGACGTTGCCGTACGCGACCTCCACCACGC
Organism: Cellulosimicrobium sp. AB352; assembly: GCF_049538415.1. Lineage (NCBI taxonomy): Bacteria > Bacillati > Actinomycetota > Actinomycetes > Micrococcales > Promicromonosporaceae > Cellulosimicrobium > Cellulosimicrobium sp. AB352. The sequence continues at coordinate 28,116 of NZ_JBMVFX010000029.1, forward strand.
GCACGCTCGCGGCCCGGGCGACGCGCGCGCTCCCGTCCGTGCAGCCGTCGAGCACGACGACGACCGCGACCCGCACGTCCGGCCGGTCCCGCGCGACGACGGCCGTCGTCCGCCCGAGCGCCGCCAGGCAGCGGGGCAGCAGCTCCTCCTCGTCGCGGGCGGGGACGACCACGACGACGCGCTCGACGGCGCCCGCCGACCCGCTCCCCGGGGCGCTCACAGCAGCCCCGTCGCGCGCGCGACCGAGACCGTCGGACGGCGGACGAGCACGTCGAGGACGAAGTCCTCCTCCACGTGGTGCGCGAGCCGGTCGAGCTCCGGGCGGGCGGCGAGACGCGCGTGCACCTCGTCGCCGCCCAGCGGGTACTCGAGGACCTCGTGCCGCCAGTGGCACGCGACGAGCACGCCGTCGGCGGCGAGCGACGCCGTCGCCCGGTCCAGCGCGCGGTCGAGGTCGTCGCGACCGTAGTAGTAGAGGACCTCCGAGAGCACGACGAGGTCGAAGGTGCCGTCGGGCCACTCGCCCGGGGTGTCGAGACGCAGCAGCTCGACCTCCGGCCCGAGGCGGCGCCGCGCCTCCGCCAGCGGAGCCTCGGCGACGTCCACGCCGACCACGAGGTCGCAGCGCGCGGCGAGCTCGGCCGTGAGCACGCCCGTCGAGCACCCGACCTCGAGCGCGGCCCGGAACCGCGGCCGGGGGAGGCTCGCGAGGAGGACGGCCCGCTTGCGCTGCTCGTACCACCGCGTCTCGAACCCCCACGGGTCGCGTCGGCCTGCGTAGAAGCGCTCGAAGAACCCCGCTCCGAGGCTCGCGCCCGGGTCCGCGGGCTCCTTCGCGACCCGGCGGCCCGACGCGTCGACGAGCACCTCGACGTCGCGGTCCGCGTGCCGGAGCATCTCCGGGCCGAGCGTCGCTTCGTCGCCGGGCGCCGCGGACAGCGGCTCGACCTGCGTCACGTGGGCGGCGAGGGCGCGCCGCTTGGCCTCCCTGGCCTCCGCGCCCAGCGGCAGCGCGCGCAGGGTCGGCCACGGCACCGCGTCGTCGCCCGGGTCCGCCCAGTGCCACAGCCACACGGGGTACTCCAGGAGGCGCACGCCGAGGCGGTCGGCGACCCCTGCCGCCACCTCGCCCGCGATGCGGTGGTCGCGGTGCCCGTCGCCGCGCCACGGCGCGCACAGCACGACCGACGACGGCGGCACGCCCTCGCCGCCCGGCCCGGCGAGCACGTCGTCCAGCACGTCGCCGAGCACCCGGGCGAGGTCGTGGCGCTGCTCGCGCAGACCGCCGTCGGGCAGGCCGGGCAGCACGAGCCGGGCCGCAGGGGCCAGGACGCCCACCGCCTCGGCCACCTCCGCGCGGCGGACGGCGCGGAGCCGCTCGGGCGAGATCGTCGCCGAGCCCGCGTGCGACGCCTCGCCGTCCGTCGCGACCACCACGGTGACCGCGGTGCCGCGACCGGCCAGCTCGTGCACGAGCCCCGCCGCGCCGAACGACTCGTCGTCGGGGTGCGCGGCGAGCACCACGAGGTGCGCGACCTCGCCCACGTCGAGGCGTGGGACGTCCAGGATCCCGGCGCGCACCCAGGCGTCCTCCGACGTGCCGGGCTCGCGGTGGTCGAACGTCACCACGCCGTCGTCCCGTGCGCGAGGAGGGCGCGGCCGAGCGACGCGTCGTCGCGCTCCGCGTGGTGCTGGCGCACGTACAGGCCGAGGTCCGCGACGCGTCGCGCGAACCGCTCGTCCGTAGTCAGCGGGCCCGGGCCGAGCGCGTGGGCGCAGCGGCGCTGCACCTCCTCGACGACCTCCGCGACGACCCCGCGGACGCGCCGCGCCAGCAGGGAGGCGTCAGGGCCCTCGATGCCCGCGTCGACGGCGCTCGCGGCCTCCGCGAGGACCGCCCGCCCGGCGGCGAGCGCGCGGTCCGTCGCACCGAGGTGCGCGAGCGCGAGCTGGTCCGGCTCGCGCGCGGCGAGCGCGTCGCGCTGCGTCCGCGCCAGCCCCACCGCGCCGCCCCACCAGCACGCCGCGACGCCGATGCCGCCCCACGCGAACCCCGGCCGCTCCAGGTACCAGCCGGGCGCCCCGACCGGCACGGCCGGGACGTCGTCGAACCGGACCGCGGCGCTCACGACCTGGGCGAGCCCGCGCGCGACCCACGGCCCGTCGGCGGGGACGACGCCCGGCGACCGCAGCCCGACCGCGAACAGCCGCCGACCGGCGTCGGTCCACGCGGTGACGAGCGCGTGCGAGAGATCGGCGGCGAGGGAGCACCACGGCTTCGTGCCCGACAGCACCCACGCGCCGTCGCGCTCGTGCGCCTCCAGCCGGACGCCGGGGCCCTCCGCCGCGTACACGCCCCACGTGCTGTCCGGACCCGCCCCGACGGCGTCGAGCGCGACGGGGACCGGGACCTGCCCGAGGATCGCGAGGGCGTCGAGGTGCGGCTCGACGACGCGCGCGGCGCCCACGTCCGTCGCGGCCAGCGAGGCGAGCGCCCCCCAGAGCTCGGCGGTCCGCCCGTCGCCGGGGAACGGCGCCCGGGCGCCGATCGTCCGCGCGTGGTCGAGGAGGGTCGTGACGTCGGTCCCGGCGGCGTCGATCGCGGCGAGCTCGTCGGGCCCGACGAGCGCGGACCGGTCGGCGAGCGGGGTCGACGGCGGGCCCAGGTACAGCGGGACGAGGCCGGAGGTGGTGGGTCGGGCGAGGTCGGGCATGTCGCGGCTCCCGAGGGTGGAGGACGGGCCTCGTCTCGACCCGCCACGACCGTAACCGCGGGGGCGCCGCCGGGCGCGTCGAGCCCGGCGGCGCCGGCGCGGTCAGTCGCGGCGCGGCGTCGTGCCCGGGCCGGTGCCTTCGTCGTCCGTGCTCGTGCGCCCGGTCCCGGGGGAGTCGGTGTCGGTGTCGCTGTCGGTGTCCGTCGACCGGCCGTTCGACTCGCGGAGGGCGCGCGCCTGCTCGACCGCCTCCTCGCGCTTGGCGGCCTTCTTGTCGCTCGCGCGCGTGTCGCGCGGCGGGAGCTGGATGCGCTCCTCCGCGGGCATGCCGCTCTGCAGCTCACGGCTCCGCTCGACCTCGGCGTCGAGCTCGGCGCCGAGCAGGAGCGCGAGGTTCGTCAGCCAGAGCCACAGGAGGAAGATGATGACGCCCGCGAGGGTGCCGTAGGTCGCGCCGTAGTTGCTCAGCCCGCTGCCGAGGTAGAGGCCGAACGCCGCCGAGGCGGCGACCCAGACGAGGATCGCCAGGATCGCGCCCGGGCTGACCCAGCGGAACTTGGGCTGCTTGATGTTCGGCGTGAGGTGGTAGAGCAGCGCGACGAGGATGACGACGAGCAGGAGCGCGACCGGCCACTTCGCGACCTGCCAGACGGCGATCGCGGTGTCCCCGAGGCCGACGAGCTCGCCCACCTGGCGCGCGATCGGCCCGGACAGGACGAGGCTCCCGACGACCAGGCCCGCGAGCAGCACGGTGATGACGGTGACGCCGAGCATCACGGGGCGCAGCTTCCAGATCGGGCGCCCCTCCTCGATCTCGTAGATCCGGTTCATCGACCGGGAGAAAGCACCCACGTAGCCGGACGCCGACCACAGGGCCAGCACGACACCGATGACGAGCGCGAACCCGGCCTTGTCCGTGTTGGCGGCGTTCTCGACGAGCGGCTTGATCATGTCGAGCGTGGTCTGCGGCACGACGCCCTCGACGCTCTGGAGCACCGACTCGACGGCCTTCTCGCCGTCGCCGACGAGCCCGAGGATCGACACGAGCGCCAGCAACGCGGGCGCCGACGCCAGCACCGCGTAGTACGTCAGCGCGGCGGCCAGGTCGGTGCACTGGTCGTCCATGAACTCGCGCACCGCGCCCTTGACGGCGAAGCCCCACGACGGCTTGCGCAGGTCCGTGGGGGAGTCGGGCTTGTGGTCGGCGTCGGGGGCGGGCCGCGACTCCTCGTCCCGTGCGGTGCCGGACGCGTGGCGTCCGCTGCTGTCGGTCATGGCGGCCTCCTCGGTGGGCGTCGCCTCGGCGCACGACGCTCGCGTCGGTGGACGGCCTCACGGCGCGTCCCGGACGAGCACCACGCTCCGTGCGCCGGGCTCCACCCGCAAGCGGAGGGGCCCGGGGCCGGCGGCTACTCGAGCCCGAGGTCCTGCTGCGCGGCGTGCAGGGCCTCGGCGGACGCGCGGAGCTGGCGCTCCTCGGCCGCCGACATCGTGAGGTCGAGGACCTGCTGGACGCCGCCGGAGCTGATGACGCTCGGCACGGAGAACGCGACGCCGCCGATGCCGCGGTAGTCGTCGTGCACGGTGCCGACGGGCAGCACGGCGTGCTGGTCGCTGACGACCGCCTCGACGATCCGGGCACCCGCGAGCCCGATCGCGTAGTTCGTCGCGCCCTTGCCCTCGATCACCCGGTACGCAGCCTGGCGGACCTGGTCCGTGATCTCGTCGAGCTCGCCGTGCGTGAAGTGGTGGCCGTCGGGCGAGACCCAGTCGAGGATCGGCACCGGCCCGATGCGCGCCTGCGACCACAGCGCGAACCCGGTGTCGCCGTGCTCGCCCACGATGTCGGCGTGCACGCTCGTCGCCGCGACCCGGGCCTTGTCGGCGATGAGGCGGCGCAGCCGAGAGGTGTCGAGCACCGTGCCGGACGAGAACACGCGCGACGTCGGCAGGCCGCTGATCTGCTGCGCCGCGACGGTCAGCACGTCGCACGGGTTGGTGACGATGCAGTAGACGGCGTCCGGCGCGTGCTCGAGGAGCTGCGGCAGCAGCGTCTCGAGGATGCGGACGTTCGTGCCCGCGAGGTCCAGGCGGCTCTGGCCCGGGTCCTGCTTCGCACCGGCGGTGATGACGACGACGTGCGACCCCTCCGCGACCGACGGGTCCGCACCACCGACGACCTGGCTCGCCCCCGTGAACTGCGTGCCGTGCGCGAGGTCGAGCACCTCGGCCTCGACCTTCGCGCGGTTGATGTCGTAGAGCGCCACCGTCCGTGCGGAGCCGCGGATCAGCGCGGCGTACGCCAGGCTGGTCCCCACGCTCCCGGCGCCCACCACCGTGACCTTCGAGCTCTCGACGCGTGTCATGGGCACCACGCTACGCAGACGGCGTCGCCGCGGCTCGTGCGCGCCGTCCGGGAGCGGTGACGGAGGGCCTGGGGCATCATCGGCAGTGCTCCTCGGCCCGCCCGGGGAGGCCGGGCCGCCCAGGCCGGGCGGGGTGCGAGACGAGGACGGTCATGAGAGCTCTGCGGTACCGGGTCGCGGCGGTCGCCGCGGCGGGTGCGGTGCTGGTGTCGGCGGGGGCCCGCACGGCGGACGAGCCGAGCTTCTGCGACGCCGCCCGGTCCTACGAGGAGACCGTCAGGGCCAGCACGGAGTCGCTCACGCGCGACGAGGACGCGGACGCGTTCGCGCAGGACGCCGAGGCGATGCGCGAGGTCACCGCGCCCGACGAGCTCAGCGCGGACTGGGACCGCGTGACGACGACGGCCGCGGACGTCGCGGACGCCCTGGCCGACGGCGACGACGGGACCGAGCTCCTGCTCGACGACGACTACCAGGACTCGTTCAGCGCGGTCACCGAGCACGTCGAGAACAGCTGCGACTGAGGGGGCCCTCCCTGAGCGGCCGAGCCATCTCGTCCCTCGGGAAGTGGAGGAGAGCGCCCCCCGGTCGTCGCACGACTCCGACGGCCTTGCCATCGCCCCACGACTCCGCGCCAGGGGTTACGCGTCTCAACCTCTCGGCGGGCTCGTGCGTTGTCGTGGGTGACAGAAGGGTCGATGGCGGAGGTGCGGGTGGAGCAGGGGGTCGGGTCGAGCGGCGTCGAGGTCGAGGCGTCGCTCCCGCTCGCGGTGGGCGACCGGTCGTCGTCGGTCGAGTTCGAGGCGTTCGTGCGCGACTCGGCGAGAGCGCTGGCCACGACGGCCTACCTGCTGGTCGGCGAACGGCACCGGGCCGAGGAGCTGACGCAGCAGGCGTACGAGCGCGTGTGGCGCGCGTGGCCGCGGGCGCGCCAGGACCCGCTGCCGTACGCGCGACGCGTGCTGGTGAACCTCCGGGTCGACCACTGGCGACGACGGCGCCGCGAGCGGCTCGTCGACGTCGTGCCCGAGCGCGCGCACGCGGCGGGCGACGACGCGGTGGTGCTCCGTGACGAGCTCGTGCGGGCGTTGATGACCCTGCCGCCGCGCCAGCGCCGGGTCGTCGTGCTGCGTCACCTGCTGGACCTGTCGGTCGAGCAGGTCAGCGTCGAGCTGGGCGTCACGCCCGGCACCGTCAAGGCCTCGGCGTCGCGCGGACTCGCCACGTTGCGTGTCGTGCTGGGAGAGGAGCACCCGTGAACGACGACGACCTCGCCGCCGCGCTGCGCGACCGGTTGCGCGCCGCGCCGTTCGACCCCGACCTCGACCCCGCTGAGGTCCTGACCCGCGCGCGGCGAGTCCGCACGCGCCGTCGTCTCGGCGCGGTCGCCGGGTCCGCGGTCGCGTTGATCGCCGTGGTGGCGTTGGTGGTGCCGGCCGCGCTCGGGACCGCGGGCACCGAGCCCAGCACCCGGCTGGGCCGGGTCGTGCCGGCGGGCCCGAGCGACGCGCCGCGCACCGACGCCACGACGAGCGCGCCCGAGCCGTCCACGCCCGAGCGCGAAACGAACGGCGTCCGGTTCTGCGCGAGCTACGTGGCGCAACCCGGCGGGAACACGGCGACCCAGTACCAGCCCGACGGCACGACGTACGAGATCGGCGGGCTCGAGGGCTGGTGGAACGCGATCCCCGCCGACACCGTCGGTGGCTACCTGCCCGTCGAGGAATGGCCCCAGCAGATCCTCGACCACCCCGCCACCGCCACGGTCGAGACCGTCAGCGGCACCGTCCTGGAGTCCTTCGACCGGCGCACCTGCGGTCCCGTCGAGGGCTACGTACCCCCGCCCCCCGAGACGCTGCCCGCCGACGCGATCGTCGTCCTCGACGCCCGGACCGGTGAGGTCCTGGCCGAGCAGGCGCTCAACACCCCCACCACGCCGTAGACCGACGTCGGGCGGAAGCGGGGCCGATCCGTGAAGTCACGATGGCCCGTCACAGGCTCGTCCTGCCTCGACCCGCCGCGAACCAGGACGGCGAGTCCCGCGCGGGGACGCGGGCCGTCCTCCCTCGTCGGCATTCACCCGGTGCAGTTTCAGCGGTTCGATCGGCGGATGGGCTATGGTCCGTGCACCTTCGCTTGTTCTGAGCTTGCTGTGATCCAGGCTGGGGCCTGCCCGTACGGATGTGGGTTTCGGTTGCCGGTGCGCGCTGGTGTGTGCCGTCACGAACGGCTGGTTCACGATGGCGTCGAGAAAAATCAGCGGGAGTGCCCTTGGCAGAGATCAATCTTCAAGACCTGTTCGCCGATGACCTGCTTTCCCGCGGCTTCCGATTGGATGGGCGTGTGTTTCGCCGCGAACCGAATGTGCTCAGCGGAATCGCCATGAGCGTGTGGCTCAACCCCGAGAACCGACTGAAGCGTGTGCGGACGGTGACCGTAGACTGCTGGCAGGGGAGTGAGACGCTGGGAAACTGGTTGTACGGATTTGACCAGGCACGAGCTGTGTCGGAGATCGAGCGAGGCTGTCCTTGGGCCTCATTCGAGTACGGGGAGGCGGTTCCGGGTTGGCCGAGCGTGATCGTCGACGACTTCAGGCGGGTCACGCTCCCGTTCATCGATGCGTGCAGTTCTGTGGAGACGCTGTGCGTGCTGTTGCTGGAGTCCAAGATCCCTCCGTCGAACATGCGGAGGGCGCCGCTCGGGTGGGTCCAGGATGTCTGGGACATCTCGGGGAGAGCGGAACTCCCAGAATTCGGCTCGCGTGCGCTCGATCTTGCCGCAGGCCTGAGGCTCAGCGCGCAGAATTATGCCGACGCGAAGTGGTGGTTGGAGTCTCAGGGGTTGGATGCGGACATCGCGCATCCACCGCAGCGAACGGTTCGTCGGCTCCCGTGGCGACGGCGCTCCCGCAGCGGCTCCTGAGGAGCGAGCGTCGAGCACTCCTGCCCATGGCCTGGTGTCCGACTCTGCTCACCAGGAGGTTTGTCTGTGTGCAGCGTGATGTGGTGCGCGGGGGGTCGCTTTCGAGGTGAAGACGGGCAAACCCCGCCGCGCTCTGTGCAGCGCGCACGAAAGATGCTCGGACCACCAAACGCCTCGGTGTCAAGAGAATGCTGATGAGGGTGTGAGGTTCCCAAGTATGACAAGCCAGTACATCGATCGGCGCGAGGCCGCGCGCCGGGTGCGTACGAGCCTCGGGGTGGCCCTTGCTGAATGTGGGATGAAGACGCTTCGCGGCGGGAAAGGCTGGGTCCGCCGTTTTCCAGAGAGCGGGAACGGAGTCGGGGTCTGGATCCAGTTCGTGATGCATCGTGGTTTGCTGAGATGCGCCTGGATGGAGACGATTCCTTCTTTCCGTTGGCCGACCTTGCCGCCGTTGACTTTTGGTGCGAGCGATTCGGACCGATTCTCTCTCGCTTGGCGAATGACGCGTTTCGGCGAAGCCTATGACCCGGGCGTGCGCTTGTGCGATGGAGTTCTCGGCGGTGCGTCGCGCGTTGTGTGCCCGGCGCCGTTTGAGGTGAGTGCACGCCGTACCTGTAGCGCCGCAGATGATCGGCGCCGCGGTCTCGGCCCCGACCAGCGTTGGAGAACGTGGTCCAGGTGCGCCGCGGCCTGACCCTGTGCCACGAGGCTCACCGGTCCCGGGTTCTTCGCGCGAGCGAGCGGTCCTGCCGCTCGGGCGTGGCGAGTGGCGCTCCGTGTCGGACGACGGTGTGCATCAGGAGCGGCGCGCGGACCGGTGAGATCCTGGTCGGCCGATCACAGGCTCTACACGCGCCACGCCGTAGACCGCCACCCGCGCGCCGATCCGTCCCGGACGACACCGACCTCTGCCACACTCCTCAGGCATGAACGACGGACGATCCTGGACGTGGGGCTTTCGCGCTGCGGGCCCGGCCGTCGAGCTGTTCGCGATCGCGACCGTCCTGCTCTGCGTCGCCGGCGCGCTGCCCGGCCTGGTCGTCGCCGCGGCGGTGACGGAGTACCGCGACGAGGCGCCCCGTGCGGCAGCGGCGTCACCGGAGCTCCTCGCGGAAGTGCAGCAGCTCTCCGCGTTCGGAGGTGGTGTCGGGGCGGTCCTCGCCCTGGGGTGCGGGGTCCTCGGCTGGCGCCTGGTCCGGGGCTGGGCCCGCGGCTCGTCCGACGTCGAGGCGCCCCGAGCCGTCGCAACAGCGGCGACCCTGAGCGCCGCCGCGATCGTGGGGGCGTTCTTCACCGCTGCGACGGGGTCGGGCGTGGCCGAGGTGTGTGCGGCCGGGGCTGCTCTGCTCGTCGTCACGTCGCTCGCCGTGCTCGGGTCCGCGCAGGTGCGCGCTGCACGGCGCGAGCCGGCTGGCTGATCGGGCGGCGGCAGGGCACGCGGACGACGCTCGGGCCCTACGGGTGGCCGTCGACGGCCGGTCCGTGCTGCCCGGAGGTGATCAGAGCGTCCAGCCCACCCGGGCTTCCATCGGGCCGCCGCACGCTTCCGACCCTCCGACGCGGACCCACTCGACGGACTTCTCGGTCTCGGCGAGGACTGCTCCGGTCTCTTCGAGGGCGCGCAGCCCGACCGGGTTGGTCCGCGAGAAGACCGTGAAGGACCAGGTGTCACCCTCCCGTGAGGTCGCGATGGCCGGCTCCTGCGCGTCGGGACCTGTCGGCAGCGGTGGTTGCCACCCGGCGTCTCCGCCATCGCGCACCTGAAGATGGTGCACCTCCTCGGTGTCGCCGGTCAGCACCACCTCGAGGAGATCGGCGTACGCGATCGCGGGGCAGACCTCGGCGCCGCCGGAGAGCCGCGAGACGAGGAGCGCCACGACGACCAGCGCCCCGACGACCACGAGGCTCGTCCCCGCCCAGACGGGCAGGCGCACGCGCCGAGGTCTCGGCGGCCGGTGCGCCCGGTCGACGTCCTGCTCCTCCATAGAGTGCCCCCCTCGTCGCGGACCGGTCCCGGTACCGTGCACGTCGCGGAGGACGACCCTGGCCGCGCGCGACATCGAGGACCATCATGGCCGATCCGCCGCCCGGTCAGGCGGTGCGCACCCGTCCCCGCAGGTCCACCCAGCTCTCCTCGCGGAGTCAGGTGTGGCGGCGTCGACCCCACCCGGTTCGCCCGTCGCGGGTGATGCCGCGCCTCGCTCGTCGTCCGTACGGTCGAGCCGATGCCCTCCGCCGCGCCTCCCTGCTGCGCGCCGGTCGGCGACGACGTCGCACCCGCCCACCGCACCTCGGCAGGTCCGCACCCGGGGCGGGCCACGGCGTCGGTCCGCACGGCCCAGGACAGACGGGAGAGCGTGGATGAGCACCGAGCCCCGCCGGACGGTCGTCGGACCGCCCCTGCCCACGGAGCGGTCGTTGCCGTTCCCGCCCCGCCGCTCCGGCAGCGTCGCGGGCCGGACGATCCAGGAGTCGACGTACTCTCCGCGCCCGCCGGAGCGCCACCTGCCCCCGGGCACGCCGAACGTCGTCGTGATCCTCATCGACGACGCGGGGCCCGCGCTCCCGACGACGCTCGGGGGCGCCGTCCGCACCCCGACGCTCGACCGGGTGCGCGCGAACGGCATCGGGTACAACCGCTTCCACACGACTGCGATGTGCTCGCCGACGCGCGCGTCCCTGCTCACCGGGCGCAACCACCACCGGGTGGGCAACGGCCAGATCGCGGAGCTCGCGAACGACTGGGACGGCTACTCGGGGCACATCCCGAAGAGCAGCGCGACGATCGCGGAGGTGCTGCGCCAGTACGGGTACGCGACCGGCGCGTGGGGCAAGTGGCACAACACCCCGGCGGAGGAGACGACGTCGGCAGGCCCGTTCGACCGCTGGCCCACCGGGTACGGGTTCGAGTACTTCTACGGCTTCCTCGCGGGCGAGGCGTCGCAGTACGAGCCGCACCTCGTGCGCAACACGACCCCGACCCTGCCGCCGAGGACCCCGGAGGAGGGGTACCACCTCAGCGAGGACATCGCCGACGACGCGATGCGGTGGCTGCGCGACCACAAGGCGAACGCGCCGGACAAGCCGTTCTTCGTCTACTGGGCCACCGGCGCGCTGCACGGGCCGCACCACGTCATGAAGGAGTGGGCGGACAAGTACGCCGGCGCGTTCGACGACGGGTGGGACGCGTACCGGGAGCGGGCCCTCGCGGGCGCGAAGGCGGCGGGCTGGGTGCCCGACGACGCGGAGCTCACCCCGCGCCCGGAGAGCCTCGCCGGCTGGGACGACATCCCCGACGACCAGAAGGCGTTCCAGGCGCGGCTCATGGAGGTCGCCGCAGGGTTCGGCGAGCACGCGGACGTGCAGGCCGGGCGCCTGCTCGACGAGGTGGAGCGGCTCGGCTACGGGGACGACACGATCGTCGTCTACATCTGGGGCGACAACGGCTCGTCGGGGGAGGGGCAGAACGGGACGATCAGCGAGCTGCTCGCCCAGAACGGCATCCCCTCGACGGTCGAGCAGCACATCGCCGCCCTGGAGGAGCTCGGGGGCCTCGACGCGCTCGGCACCCCCGCGACGGACAACCAGTACCACGCCGCGTGGGCGTGGGCCGGGTCGTCGCCGTACCAGGGCATGAAGCTGCTCGCGTCCCACCTCGGCGGCACGCGGAACCCGATGTTCGTGAGCTGGCCCGGGCACATCGAGCCCGACCCCGTGCCGCGCACCCAGTTCCACCACGTCGTGGACCTGGTGCCGACGATCTACGAGATCCTCGGCATCTCCCACCCGGAGACGGTGAACGGCGTCCCGCAGGACCCGATCGACGGGACGAGCCTCGCGTACTCGATCGACGACGCCGGCGCCGAGGGCCGCCGTCGGACGCAGTACTTCGAGATCATGGGCAGCCGGTCGATCTACTCCGACGGCTGGATGGCGTCGGCGACCGGCCCACGCCTGCCGTGGGTCCAGGGGATGCCGGCCGGGATCCAGACGTGGACCCCGGACCAGGACCGGTGGGAGCTCTACCACCTCGACGAGGACTGGAGCCAGGCGCACGACCTCGCCGCCGAGCACCCCGAGAAGCTCGCCGAGCTCAAGGAGCTCTTCGCGATCGAGGCGGCACGCAACGACGCGCTCCCGGTGGGCGGCGGGCTGTGGGTGCCGGTCATGCACCCCGAGGACCGGATCAGTCCCCCGTACACCGCGTGGGACCTCTCGGGGGACACCGTGCGCATCCCGGAGTTCTGCGCGCCGGCGCTGGGCAACCGCCCGAACCGGGTCGAGATCCGGCTCTCCGTCCCCGACGCCGCGAACGGCGTGCTCTACAAGCTCGGGGGCGCGGGCGGCGGGCTGACCTGCTTCCTGCTCGACGGCGTCCTCACCTACGAGTACAACCTCTTCCTCGTCCAGCGGACCGTGGTGCGGTCGGGCGCGCCGCTCGCCGCCGGCGACCACACGGTCGAGATCGTCACGACGTACGCCGAGCCGCGGCCGGCCGGGCCGCTCGACGTCGTGCTGCGGCTCGACGGCGAGGAGGTCGGTTCCGGCACGGTGCCCGTCAGCGCGCCGCTGCTGTTCTCCGCGAACGACTGCCTCGACGTGGGACGCGCGTACGGGGGCGCGGTGTCGCGCGCGTACGCGGACCGGATGCCGTTCGCGCTCGACGGGCGCATCGACGGCGTGCACGTCGCGTACCTGTGACGCGACTTCACACTTCCCGGGTGAGGACGCGGACGGCGCCCGGGGGCGAGCCTGGGGGTCGATCCCGTGCGCCGCGCGGGACGGACGCGGGGAGGACGCCACGATGACGCAGGAACTCAGCGACGGGCCCGGTGACGGGCTCGACGACCTCCGGGAGAGCGGGCCCGTCGACTTCCTCGTCGTCGAGCTCCCGACGGACCGCGCGACGGGCGACGCCGCGTTCCCCTACCTCGTCGACCTCGTGGACCGCGGCATCATCCGCGTGCTCGACCTGGTGGTCGTGCGCCGCGAGGACGACGGCGGCGTGACGGCCGTCGGGCTCGAGGAGCTCGACGACGGGTCGACGGAGCTCGCGGTGTTCGAGGGCGCGCGGTCGGGGCTGCTCGACGACGACGACCTCGCGCAGGCGGTGGACGCCGTCGAGCCCGGCATGACGGCCGTCGTGCTGGTGTACGAGAACGTGTGGGCGGCGCCCTTCGCGACCGCGCTGCGCCGCAACGGTGCCCAGCTCGTCGCGAGCGGGCGCATCCCGGTCCAGGCGCTCATCGCGTCGCTGGACGCCACCGAGCCGGTCGGCTGACCGGCGCCAGGAAGGAGACCACCGTGCCAGGACTGCTCCGCGGCGTCGCCCGCACCGCCGTCGTCGCCGGGACGGCGACCGCCGTCTCGAACCGTGTCTCGCGCCGCCAGGCGGGCCGCTGGGCCGCGCAGGAGGAGCCGCAGTACGCGGCCCCGCCGCAGCAGCCGCAGTACGCGGCCCCGCCGCCGCAGTACGCCGCGCCGGCACCTGCCCCGGCGGCCACGGACGCGCGCATCGAGCAGCTGACGCAGCTCGCCGCGCTCCGCGACCAGGGCGTGCTCACGCCGGCAGAGTTCGAGGCCCAGAAGGCCCGCATCCTCGCCTGACACGGCCGGTCCGCCGTCGCGCGGGCCGGCCCGGCACGGCGGAAGGACGAGCATGACCCGGACCCGCACCGCCGACCCGGGGCGCCGCCTGCGGCGCGAGGCGTGGGGGTTCGCGGCGGGGTCGCTGTGCTTCCTCGTCGGCGCGCTCCCGCCGTACGCGGGCGCGGTGGGCGCCGTGGCGACCGGGGTGACGTTCGTCGTCGGCTCGGTCTTCTTCACGGCCGCGGCGTTCGTCCAGCTCGGCCTGAGCGGGCGCCGCCCGCCCCGCACGGGCACGCCGCCCGCCGACCGCTGGGACTGGTGGTCCGCGGCCGTGCAGCTCGTCGGGACGCTGTGCTTCAACGTGAGCACGACGGCGGCCCTCGTCGCGGCCGTGAAGGCCCCGACCGCGCTGTGGGTGGGGTGGAGGCCCGACGCCTACGGCTCGGTCGCGTTCCTCGTGTCGTCGGCGCTCGCGGTCCTCGCGACGCGCGACCGGGGCCATCTGTGGGACACCGACGCGCGCACGTGGCACGGCACGTGGCTGAACATGATCGGCTCCGTCGCCTTCGCGGCGTCCGCCGTCGGGGCGTACGTCGACCCGTCCACGGGCACGTACCTGAGCGCGTGGTGGGACGACGCCGGGACGCTCCTCGGCGCCGTCTGCTTCCTCGCCGCCGCGCTGCTCTCGCGCCGGTCGGCCGGTGTCCCCGCCCGCACCGACGCAGTCCCGGCCGGGTGACGCCCCCGCGTCGCCCGGCCGGGCGCTCCCGGGGTCAGGAGCAGTCGGCCGCCGCGTAGTCGGCGTCCACGGCCGCTGCGGCCGTCCCGGCGCTCGCGCTCCCGGCGTCGACCGACGCCGCGCGGACCGCGAACGACTGGTACGCCGCCCGGCCCGGCTGGACGCCCGCCACCGTGCGCTCGCCGTACGGCGTGCGCAGGGTGACGTCGGTGGGCTCGTCGCCGGTGTTGCGCGCCGTGACCGCGACGTACGCGCCGCCGGCGAGGCAGCGGCTCGTCGCCTGGACCGCGAGCGCGGCCGGGGCGGCGGCGAGCTCGACCGTCGGACCGTCGAGCTCGACGACCGTCACGCTCGACCCGGAGGTCGAGGTCCACGTCGTGGCGGGCGTGAACGACCCGCGGTCGAGGTCGGCCTGCGTGACGACGTGGTGCGCGAACGTGCACGTGTACGACCCCTCGGCCGGGAGGTTCCGGTACCGGCAGTTCTGCGCGGCGTTCGCGGGGTCGAGCCCGGCGAGGTTGCCCGTGGGCACGACCTGGGTCGCGGCCGTCGAGAGGTTGCGCACGTCGAACGTGAAGCTCAGGCGGTCGCCCACGGCGTACGACGGCTGCGGGTTCGCGTGCGTCCCGCGCACGCTGATGTTCCCGGGCGCGCCGAAGTACACGCCGGGACCCTCGTGCTCGACGGTGGTGACGGTCGTGCCGGACGTCGACGTCCACGTGGTGCGCGGGACGAAGAAGCCCGCGTCGAGGTCGGCCTGCGTGATCGTGTGCCGGGCGGACGTGCACGTGTACGCCGCGCGCGCCCCGAGGTTGCGGTAGCGGCAGTTCGGCGCGCCCTGCGCGGGGTCGAACCGCTCGAGGTTCCCCGTCGGCGAGACGGTCGTCACGGCGTCGGACAGGTTGGTCACCGTGAACGAGTAGGTGACGATGTCGCCGACCTTCCAGCCGCCGGCCGGGGTCGCGCTCGTGACGCTCGCCGTGGTGACCTCGACCTCGCCCGGCGTGCTGCTCGGGGCCGCGAGGAGCCAGTCGTGGTCGAGCTTGGCGAACCGGATGCCGCCCCCGCCACCACCGGGCTCGTAGAGCAGGCCGACGGTCCCGTCCGCGAGCGTGGCGAGCGTCGAGTACGCCATGCCGCCCGGCTGGAAGACGCGCGCGACGGGCCACGTCTCGCCGTCGTCGTAGCTGACGCGGACGGTGCCGTTGACCCGCCCGGTCTGCGACGCGGCGTTCGAGAAGAGGAGCACCTTCGCCTCGGCCGACCCCTGGGGCGCGTTCGGGTACGCGCGCACGATCGACGCGTTGTTGGTCGGGTCGGGCAGCTCCGTGTCGAGGGTGACCGGCCCGTACGTCACGCCGCCGTCGGTCGAGTACGCGACCTTGCGGTACTTCGACCCGGCGGAGTCGCGCGAGTTGAGCATGACGCGCCCGTCCGAGAGCTCGACGGTCTTGTTCTCGTCCATGCCCGTGCCGACGGGCTGCCCGACCTGCCAGGTCGCGCCGTGGTCGTCGGAGTAGACGGACACGGCCTGGAACTGGCCGGAGCCGTTGATGATCGTGTACTGCTGCACGAGCCGGCCCGCGTGGGGGCCGTACCGGAGCTGGATGCCCTGGCCCGACGCGGCGAAGCGCGAGCGCCACCCGAGGTCCGCGGTGACGTCGGCGGTGATGGTGCGGTGGGTCCACGTGCGGCCGTCGTCCGTGGAGGCGGAGACGTTGGCGTGGATGACGTCGCGCGCGGTCGGGTCGACGCCCGGCCGGGAGCCGCCGAAGCCCTGGTCGTAGGACTTCACGTGGAAGTTGAAGATCGTCCCCGTCTCCCGGTCGACGACGTAGCTCGGGTCGGAGTAGCCCTCGATCGGCGCGGTGGTCTTCCCGGCGGCGACGACCTCCTGCGGCCCCCACGTGACGCCGTCGTCGGTGGAGCGGCGCTGGAGGATCGAGTTCGGCCCGGGGGAGTCGGCCGCGGTGGGGCGGCCGTCGTACGAGGCGAGGACGTCGCCGTTGGGCGCCACGGTGAGCGCCGGGATGCGGTAGTTGGGGAAGCCGCCCTGTCCGTTCGTCGCGAGCTGCTGCTCGGTGTACGAGCCCGGTCCGCCGGTGGCGGGCGCGAGGTCGAAGTCGGGGGCGAGGGTCGTGTGGTGGGCCGACGCCGTCGTGACGGGGGCGACGACGCCGCCCACCGCGAGCGTGAGCGCCGCGGCGACGGTCACTGCGCGGTGCGCGGGTCTGCGGAGGTGTCCGATCATGCCGTTCCTTCCGGTCGGTGCTCGGCGCGGGCGGACGGTCGCGGGGGAACGCGGCGACGCTGCCGAGAACGCTTAAACAGATGATGTCAGATGTCTGACGTTAGGAAGGTAGCCCGGCGGGTCGGCAGGGTCAAGGGCGGCGCGCGGACAGCACGACGCCCGCCGGCCGCGCGGGGTGCGCGGCTGACGGGCGTCGGTGCGGGTCGGAGCTCTCCGGCGGCTCAGCCGCGGCGGGTCCGGCGGGACGCGATCACGACGGCGGTGCCCGCGGCGGCGAGCACCGCGGCGATCCCGGCGTACAGCGCCGCGCTCACGCCGGTCTCCGCGAGGCCCGGGTTCGCCGCGGAGGCGCTGACCGTGCTCGAGACGGGGACGACGCCGGCCGGGTCGTCCAGCCCGGGCGGGTTCGTCGCGCAGTCGGGGGACGCCGGCGGGTAGACGGTCGTCACGACGACGTGGGGGTTGACCTCGAAGCGGACGTCGACGGAGGGGCGCACCCAGTCGTACTCGTCGCCCTCGACCCACCGGCCGTCCTCGAGGCGCCAGCCGGGCCAGTCGACCCCGCGGCCGGAGTCGTCGACGACCGCGCCGGGCCACAGGAGGCGGCCCGAGAGCGGGAGCCCGCTCTGCACGACGCTCTCGCCGTCGGGGTTGATCCACGTGACCGTCGCGGTGTCGTGGTCCGTGCCCTCCACCTCGATCGCGTAGTCGAGGTACGCGGCGTCGCTCTCGCACACGGGCGCGAGGGTCGTCAGTCGCATCGAGGGCTCGGTCGGCACGTAGGTGTCGCCCTCCGCCGCGTGGGCCGGCCCCGCGAGGAGCGCGGCGGTGGCAGCGAGGGCGGCGGCGGCGGTGGCCCGCCCGGCGGCGCGGCGCCCGGTCGAGGTGCTCATGGTGGTTCCCGTCGGGTCGTGGTCGGTCGGGTCTCGGCGGTCGTCGTCCACGGGCGCCGCCGTACCCCCGCGGACCAGCGGGACCGGAGCAGCAGGGGCACGGGCGTGTCGGACACGATGAGGCGGCACCGCCGTCGTCGCCGATGCCCGCACCTGCAGGGGGCTGTGGTGCGGGCATCGGCTGGGCCTCAACCTAGACACCCAACTGGACAGGCGTCCAGTTCTCGAGCGGGTGAAGTCCGGGCGTCGTCGAGCCGCCCGTGCGGCGGGCT
>NZ_JBMVFX010000030.1:0-45813 GCF_049538415.1 Cellulosimicrobium sp. AB352
AGAGGCGGGCGATGCGCCGGTCGACGGCGCGGCGCACCGAGCGCAGGACGAGCGCGGCGGCCCAGGCGGCGCCGGCCCAGCTCGCGGTGCGGACGCTGCTGCGGGCGACGCGGCGCCGCCGCCCGCGGAACTCGCGGATGGGCCAGCCGACGTCCTGCGCGTGGCGGCGCAGGCGGGCGTCCGGGTTGATGGGGCACGGGTGCCCCACGGCCTCCATCATCGTCACGTCGTTGAGCGAGTCGCCGTACGCGTACGACGCCTCGAGGTCGATGTCCTCGCGCTCGGCGAGCGCCCGCACCCCGGCGGCCTTGGCGCGGCCGTGCATCATGTCGCCGACGAGCCGTCCCGTGTAGAAGCCGTCCTCGTGCTCCGCGACGGTGCCGAGCGCGCCCGTCGTCCCGAGCCGGCGCGCGATGAGCTCGCCGATCTCGACGGGGGTCGCGGAGACGAGCCACACCTGGTGCCCGGCCGCGAGGTGCTCGTCGAGCAGGCGGCGCGTGCCGGGGTAGATGCGCAGCGACAGGACGGTGTCGTAGACCTCCTCGCCGATCGCGGTGACCTCGGCGACGGAGCGCCCGGCGATGAGCGCGAGCGCGCGCGACCGGATGCGGTCGATCTGCTGCTTGTTCTCGCCGAACACGAGGTACCGGGCCTGGTGCACGGCGAAGCGCACGATGTCGAGCGTCGAGAAGAACTCGCGCTGGTATAGGGCGCGCGCGAGGTGGAACGACGAGGCGCCGCGGATGATCGTGTTGTCGACGTCGAAGAACGCGGCGGTGCGGTGCGGCGGACCGGGGGCGCGCGCGGGCGCCTCCTCGGGGAGCGTCGGCCGGGAGGTCGGGTCGGGGCCCGGGCCGGGAGACGTCGCCATGCCTCCACTCTAGGCGGTCGGGCTGCCGGGGCCTCGTACCCTGGGAGGCGTGAGCACCTCCGACGCCCCCGCCCCCGTCCTGCTGTTCGGTCGCGCGGGCTGCCACCTGTGCGACGACGCGCGGACGGTCGTCGAGGCCGTGTGCGCCGACGCGGGCGTCGCGTGGGCGGAGGTCGACCTGGACGCGCCGGGCACGGACCCGGCCCTGCGCCAGCAGTACGGGGAGTACGTGCCGGTCGTCACGGTCGGCGGGGTGCAGCAGGGTTTCTGGCGCGTGGACGCGCGCCGGCTGGCGCGTGCGGTGGCCCGGATTTCGGCGCCGCGCGCGGACCTGGGATGATTCCTCCCGTGGAGCGTGACCGTCGACGAGGACGGTCCCTGGACGACGGAGTGACGGTGGCTGAGCAGGTAGTCGGTGAGGTGACGGCGCCGGGGATCCCGAGCGCGACGGTGGCGCGGCTCCCGTCCTACCTGCGCGCGCTGCGGGACCTCGTGGCGCGGGGCGTCGGGACGACGTCGTCGGTCGAGCTCGCGGAGCTGTCCGGCGTGGGCCCGGCCCAGCTGCGCAAGGACCTGTCGTTCCTCGGCTCGTTCGGCACGCGCGGCGTGGGCTACGACGTCGACTCGCTGGCGCAGTACATCACCGAGGCCCTGGGCCTCGTCGACGAGCACCGCATCGCGATCGTCGGGATCGGCAACCTGGGGCACGCGCTCGCGAACTACTCGGGCTACGAGCAGCGCGGCTTCCACGTGGCGGCGCTCCTCGACGCGTCGCCGGACGTCGTCGGGACGCGGGCCGCGGGCCTCGTCGTCGAGCACGTCGACGCGCTCGAGGAGGTCGTGGAGCGCGAGAAGGTGTCGATCGTCGTCCTCGCGACGCCCGCGGCGCACGCCCAGGCGGTCGCGGACCGCGTGGTCGCGGCGGGGGTGCGCGAGATCCTCAACTTCGCGCCGCGCGCGCTCCAGGTCCCGGCGGACGTCGACGTGCGCGGCGTCGACGTGGGCAGCGAGCTGCAGATCCTCGCGTTCCACTCGCAGGCCCGCGCCCTCGCGGCGTCGCAGGAGCGCTGAGCGGCCCCGGCGTCCGGACCCGGGGACGACGAAGGGCCGCGTGCCGGTGCACGCGGCCCCTCGGGGCGGCTCCCCTGCCGGAGGGTGCCGGTCTCGCCCGGGACGTGCCCGGGACGACGGTCAGGCCTGCTTGATGGCCGAGACGTCGAGCGCGATCTTGATCTTGTCGCCGACGAGCACGCCGCCGGTCTCGAGCGCGGCGTTCCAGGTGAGGCCGAACTCCTTGCGCGAGATCTCGGTGGTCGCCTCGAAGCCGGCGCGCGGGTTGCCGAACGGGTCGGTCGCGGTGCCCGCGAACTCCGTCTCGAGCTCGACCGGCTTGGTGACGCCGTTGATCGTCAGGTCGCCGGCCACGACGTAGTCGTCGCCGTCGCCCGTGATGCGCGTCGACGTGAACGTCCACGTCGGCTTGTTCTCCGCGTCCCAGAAGTCGGCGCTGCGCAGGTGGTTGTCGCGGTTCTCGTCGCCCGTGCTCACGGACGCGGCGTCGAGCTGGGCGGTCACGGACGTCGACTCGAGGTCGTCGCCGACGGTGATCGTGCCGTCGGTGATCGCGAGGGTGCCGCGGACCTTCGAGATCCCGGCGTGGCGGACGGTGAACGACGCCTGCGAGTGCGACGCGTCGAGGGCGTAGGTACCGGTCGTGAGGCCGGCGGGCAGCGACGAGGCCATGGGTGCTCCTGCGGGTGGTCGGGGTCCGGGCGGACCAAGTGGTTGAACGTTCAACTTCGGAACGAGCGTATCAACAGCACCCCTCGGTCCGTCTATTCCCGTGGGGTGGAACAATGTTCCGACGCCCCCACGCCCCCGACCGCCCCCGCACCGCCGAGGACCCATGACCCGCAACGACGTCGACACCCCGACGGCGAGCACCGTCCGCACCCCCGCAGCCCCCGCCGCCGAGCCGCGCTGGCTCGACGCGGAGCAGCAGCGCCTGTGGCGCGCGTACCTCGACGGGACCGTGCGCTTCATCGAGGCGCTCGGCCGTGACCACGAGGAACGGTCCGAGGTGTCGCTCAACGAGTACGAGCTGCTCGTGCGCCTCTCCGAGAGCCCCGACCACACGCTGCGCATGTCGGCGCTCGCGGACGGGCTCGCCCGCTCGCGCAGCCGCGTGACGCACACCGTCGCGCGCATGGAGGCGCGCGGCCTGGTCCGGCGCTCCGCGAGCTCGGGCGACCGCCGCGGCGTGAACTGCGCGATGACGAGCGAGGGCTACCGCGTGCTCGTCGCGTCGGCGCCCGCCCACGTCGCGGCCGTGCGCCGGTACCTCGTCGACGTGCTCACGCCGGAGCAGTTCCGCGCGCTGGGCGAGGCGATGGCGGCCGTCGCGGAGGCGTGCAAGGCCGACCGCGACGCCTGACCACCCGTCCCGGCCCGTCGCGCCGGCCCGCGGTGGCGTGCGCCCGCCCCGAGTGCGGGACACTGGTGGGCATGGTCTCCACCATCGTCCACCTCCTGCGCCACGGCGAGGTCCACAACCCCGACGGCGTCCTCTACGGCCGGATCCCCGGCTACCACCTCTCCGAGCGCGGCCACGAGATGGCCCGCCGCGTCGCCGCGCACCTCGCGGGCGAGCCCGGGCCCGACGGCACGTCGCGCCCCCGCGCCGACCTCACGGTCGTCGTGGCCTCGCCGCTGCAGCGCGCGCAGGAGACCGCGACGCCCGCCGCCGAGGCGTTCGGTCTCGAGCTGGGCACGGACGAGCGGCTCATCGAGGCCGCGAACCACTTCGAGGGCAAGACCTTCGGCGTCGGGGACGGCTCGCTGCGGCACCCGCAGCACTGGCCCTACCTGTGGAACCCGTTCCGCCCCTCGTGGGGCGAGCCGTACGTGGAGCAGGTCGCGCGCATGCGGGCCGCCGTCGCCGACGCGCGGGACAAGGCGGCCGGGCACGAGGCGCTGCTCGTCAGCCACCAGCTCCCGGTGTGGCTCACGCGCCTGAGCTTCGAGAACCGCCGGCTCTGGCACGACCCGCGCAAGCGCGAGTGCTCGCTCGCGTCGCTCACGTCGCTGCACTTCGAGGACGACCGCCTGGTCGGCCTCCACTACACCGAGCCGGTCGCGGACCTCCTCCCGGGCGCGGCGACCGTCTCCGGGGCGTGACGTCGGTCATGTCCAGCGCTGTCGCCACGGCCGTCGCGTCCGAACTGCACGGTTCGGGCGTGGCGGAGGTCACGTCTCTCAGGTCCCGTTCAGGAAGCGCGGGCAGGGTGCGTCCCGTGATGCCGTCGTGACCGCCGACTCGCGCGCGCGTGCCGCGCGCCCCCTCTCCGTCGAGGCGCGGGCCGTTGCCCTGCCGTCGCGTCGGCGACCCGTGCGCCGTGCGCTGACGGGCGCCGTCGTGCTCGCCGCGACCCTCGGTCTCGCGGCGTGCGCGCAGGACTCCGGCGCCTCGACCGACGTCGTGGGGCAGGGCTTCGTCTCGGGCGACGGGTCGGTCCGCACGTGGGACGCCGACGAGCGCGGCGACGTCGTCGCGCTCACGGGCACGGACTACGAGGGCGAGCAGGTCGACACGAGCGCGTGGCTCGGGGACGTCGTCGTGCTCAACACCTGGTACGCGGCGTGCGCGCCGTGCCGGGCCGAGGCGCCCGACCTCGTGGCGCTCGCCAACGACCGCGCCGACGACGGCGTGCAGGTGCTCGGGATCAACACGACCGACGAGGCGGGCGCCGCCCAGGCGTTCCAGCGCCGGTTCGACGTCCCCTACCCGTCGATCGACGACCGTTCCGGCGAGGTCGTTGCGGCGCTCTCGGGCACCGTCCCGCTCCAGGCCGTGCCGTCCACCGTCGTGCTCGACCGCGAGGGCCGCGTCGCGGCGCGCGTCATCGGGCTCGTCGAGGGCTCGACGCTCACCGCCCTGGTCGACGACGTCCTCGCCGAGAGCTGACCGTGCCCGTCCTCACGCCCCTCGCCGCCGCGGTCCCCGCGGCCGCCGCGTCGAGCATCGGCGACACCTTCGCGACGACCGTGTGGAGCGGCTCGATGCTGCTCGCGGTGCCCGTCGCGGTCATCGCGGGCCTCGTCTCGTTCGCGTCCCCGTGCGTGCTGCCGCTGGTGCCGGGGTACGTCGGCTACGTCTCGGGCATGGCCGCGGCCACCACCGGCGACGGGGGCAAGGCGTCCCGGGGCACGACGACGGCCACGCGGGTCGCGGCACCGAGCCGGGGCCGCGTGCTCGCGGGCGTCGGGCTGTTCGTCGCCGGGTTCACGCTCGTGTTCGTGGCGCTCATGTTCGCCGCGGGCGCGATCGGCGTGCACCTGGTCCGCTGGGAGGACGTCATCACGCGCGTGCTCGGCGTGGTCGTCATCCTCATGGGCTTCGCGTTCCTCGGCGCGCTGCCCTTCCTCCAGCGCGAGCGGCGCCTGCACGTGAGCCCGCAGGCCGGGCTGTGGGGGGCGCCGCTGCTCGGCATCGTGTTCGGGCTCGGCTGGACCCCGTGCCTCGGCCCGACGCTCGTCGCCGTCCAGGCGCTGTCGCTCAGCGAGGCGTCGGCGGGGCGCGGCGCGATCCTCGGCGTCGCGTACTGCCTCGGGCTGGGCGTGCCCTTCCTCCTCATCGCGCTGGGGCTGCAGAGCTCGCAGCGCATGCTCGGGTTCCTGCGCCGGCACCGTCTCGCGATCATGCGGATCGGCGGCGGGCTGCTGGTGCTCATCGGTCTGGCGCTGGTCACGGGCCTGTGGACGACGTGGACGACGTCGCTGCAGGGCTGGATCGGCGGATACGTGACGGTGGTGTGAGATGAGCCGGCGGACCGGGGAGCCCGGGAACAGCGAGCAGGCCGAGCAGGCCGGCACGACCGTGCGGACGGGCTACCGCCCCGAGGGCATCGACGACGCGTTCTCCGCGGGCGACGGCCCGGGGGAGCGGACGCCGTCGGGCGGGAAGGGCGGCGCGGGAGGCGACGGCGGCCCGGCGCTCCCGTCGCTCGGGTGGCGCGGTGCGCTGCGCTGGACGTGGCGCCAGCTCACGAGCATGCGCGTCGCGCTCATGCTCCTCATGCTGCTCGCGGTCGCCGCGGTGCCCGGCTCGGTCCTGCCGCAGCGCCCGCAGGACCCGGCGGCGGTGCTGCGCTACCTCCAGGAGAACCCCACCACGGGGGAGTGGCTCGACCGTCTCGGCTTCTTCGACGTCTACGCGTCGGTGTGGTTCTCGGCGATCTACATCCTGCTGTTCGTCTCGCTCGTCGGGTGCATCCTGCCGCGGACGAAGGCGCACCTGCAGGCGCTGCGCTCCCGCCCGCCGCGCACGCCCCGCCGCTTCGACCGGTTCCCCGCGCAGGGCCGCGCCGTCACGGACGCGACGCCCGACGAGGTCGTCGAGGCGGCGAGCACGCACCTGCGCGGACGCCTGTCCTGGCTCCCGACCTTCCGCGTCGACACCGGCGCCGAGGACGCGACGCCCGCCCGCGGACGCGCCGCCGCCCGGCCCGCCGCGCGGACGGTCTCCGCGGAGCGCGGGTACCTGCGCGAGACCGGGAACCTGCTGTTCCACCTGTCCCTCGTCGGGCTGCTCGTCGCGGTCGCGACCGGCCAGCTCCTGCACTACCGCGGCCAGGCCATCGTCACCGAGGGCCGCGGGTTCGCGAACGCGGTCGTCGACTACGACACGTTCGAGAACGGCGCCTGGTTCCGCCCGTCGTCGCTCGTCCCGTTCTCCATGACGCTCGACGCGTTCGAGTCGGAGTTCGCGGCCGACGCCGCCGCGTTCGCCCAGTCGCGCGACTTCACGGCGTTCGTCACGGTGCGCGACCCCGACGGCGCCCATCACGAGGAGACCATCAAGGTCAACCACCCGCTCACCGCGGGCGGCGCGAAGATCTACCTCCAGGGCAACGGGTTCGCGCCCGAGGTCACGGTGCGCGACGCCGACGGCGAGACCGCGTTCTCGGGCCGCGTGCCGTTCCTCCCGGAGGACACGATGTACACGTCGCGCGGCGTCATCAAGGTGCCCGACGTCTCGGACGGCCTCGACCAGATCGGCCTCGTCGGGTACTTCCTGCCGACGGCCGAGATCAGCGAGGACGGCGAGACGGCGGCCTCGATCTACCCGCAGCCCATCAACCCGCTCCTCGTGCTCGAGGTGTACCGGGGCGACCTGGGCCTCGACGAGGGCCTGCCCCAGAACGTCTACCGCCTCGACACCGACGACCTCACGCCGTCGGTCGACGAGGACGGCGAGCGCGTGAAGATCCTCGTCGCGCCCGGCGAGACCGTCGACCTCCCCGACGGGCTCGGCACCATCACGTTCGACTCCCTGCCGCGCTACGTGGCCCTCGACCTGCGGCACGACCCGTCGCTGACGTGGGTGCTCGTCTTCTCGCTCGGCGCCCTGCTGGGCCTCGCCGTCTCCCTCTTCACGCCCCGCCGCCGCGTCTGGGTGCGCGCGTGGCGCGAGGAGGTGCCCGGCACGGGCGACGACGACGCCCCGCGCGAGCGGACCGTCGTCGCCGTCGCGGGGCTCGCCCGGGGCGACGACGCCGGGCTGCAGGGCGAGGTCGACTCGCTTCTCGCCGCGCTCCCGGGCGTGGCACCATCGGACGAGGGCGACCTCACCTCGTCGCCGGGGCGTGCCCCGGCGGACGGCACCCGCCCCACCGGGCGTCCCGCACAGGACCCGACCTCGCGCGACCGCGCACGAAAGGCTGACCGATGACCCTCGCCGAGCTGAGCCAGGACCTCGTCTGGGCCGCAGCGACCGCGCTGACCGTCGCGCTCGTCGCGTTCGCGATCGACCTCGCGCGCCTCGCGGGCCGCGCGGACCTCGAGCGTGCCGACGCCCGGGCCGGGGCGCGCGAGCGCTCCGCGGACCGCGCCGAGGTGCTCACCGCCGCGGGTGCCTCGTCGGCCTCCCCGTACGGGCCCGGCACGACGGACGCCGCCGACGCGGACCCGGCGGACGCCGCGCCGCCGTCGCGCAAGGCCGCGAACATCGGCGTCTCGCTGACGTGGCTCGGTACCGCGCTGCTGCTCGTCGCGATCGTCACGCGCGGCGTCGCGGCCGGGCGCACCCCCTGGGCCAACATGTACGAGTTCACGCTCGTGGGCACGTTCGTCGCGCTCGCGGCGTTCCTCGCCGTCTCCCTCAAGCGCGACGTGCGCTTCCTGGGCTCGTTCGTCACGGGGCTGTCGGTCCTGTTCCTCGTGCTCGCCCAGAACGCGTTCTTCGTCGTCGCGACGGGCGTGCAGCCGGCGCTCCAGTCCTACTGGCTCGTCATCCACGTCGGGGTCGCGATCATCGCGACGGGCATCTTCACCGTCGCGTTCGTCACCTCGGTGCTCCAGCTCCTGCGCGACTCGCGCGACTCGGGCAACGCGTTCCTCGGGGCCCGCGGGTGGCGCTGGCTCGACTCGACGCCGGGCGCGCTCCAGCTCGAGGCCCTGAGCTTCCGGCTCAACGCGGTGGCGTTCGTGCTGTGGACGTTCACGATCATCGGCGGGGCGATCTGGGCCGAGCACGCGTGGGGCCGCTACTGGGGCTGGGACCCCAAGGAGGTCTGGAGCTTCGTCGTCTGGATCGTCTACGCGGCCTACCTGCACGCGCGCACGACCCGCGGGTGGTCCGGCCGCCGCGCGGCGTACTTCGTGATCGTCGGCTACGCGTGCGTGCTCTTCAACTTCACCGGCGTCAACCTGCTGTTCAACGGCAAGCACTCGTACTCGGGCCTCAACCCGGGCGACTGACCCACCGCTGCGCAGCACCACGACGCGGCGCGGCACGACGAAGGGGGCCGCCGTCCGATCGGACGGCGGCCCCCTTCGTCATGCTGCGGGCTGGGTGGCGCGAGCCTCGTGGTGCTGCGGGCTGGGTGGTGCGAGCGTCGTGGTGCTGCGGGCTGGGTGGTGCGAGCGTCGTGGTGCTGCGGGCTGTGCGGTGCGAGCGGCGTGGTGTCGCGGACTCGGCGGTGCGAGCCTCGTCGTGGCGGGAGACTCGGGTCGCGCCAGGTGCCTCAGCGCGTCGCGTCGTCGCCGTCCTCCGAGGGGTTGCTCGCGCCGGGGCGGCGCGCGTCGCCGTCGTCGGTGCGGTCGTCCCCGGGGGTCGCGCCCGTGGCCGGAGCGTCGTCGGCGGGCGCCGGGGAGTCGTCGCGTGCCTGGCGGCGCTGCTGCTGCTCGAGCCGCCAGAGGAACTCGGGGTCGTCGTCGGGCGCGACGGGCGCGTTGCGCCGACGCCGCGCGCCCCCGGGGGCCGAGCCGGGGCCGGGGCGGCCGGCGGGGCGGGAGCGCGCCCCGGACCGCGACGCCGAGCGCTTGACGAGGATCCACGCGATGGGGCCGAGGAACGGCAGGAGGATGATGAGCACGACCCACAGCCCCTTGGGGATGCCGCCGCGTTCGTCCTCGTCGCTCGAGGCGAGGTCGACGAGCGCGTAGACGGCGAGACCGACGGCGAGCAGCGGGAGCAGGACGCGGAGCATGGCTCCAGCCTACGGGCCGTACCCTGGAGTCGTGCCTGTCGTCGTCTACTCCGTCCTGCGTCTGCTCCTCTTCGCGGTGGCGCTCGGCGCCCTCTGGTTCGCCGGCCTGCGCGGCTGGCTGCTCGTGCTCGTCGCGGCCGCCGTCGCGCTCATGCTGTCGTACCTGACGCTGAGCAAGCCCCGCGAGGCGGCCTCGCGCTACCTCGCCGCCCGGGCCGAGCACCGCGCCCGCACGGGCGAGCGGTTCTCCCGGGAGATCGAGGACGACGCGGCTGCCGAGGACGCGGCCGTCGACGGCGCCGCGGCTGCCGCCGGGTCCGCGGACCCCGCCGCGGTGGACAGGACGTCCAGCCCCCAGGCCGAGGCCGACGCGACCGGCCGCCCGGGCGCCTCCCCGGCGCGCTGACCGACCGGGGGCGCCGGAGCCGGCCCGGCCGGGCCCGCCCCCGCGCAGACCCCGCCGGGGCAGAGCCCGCCGACCCCGAGCGGGTCCGCGCTCAGAGCGCCAGCCCGACCCCCAGCAGGACGCCGTAGCCGAGCTCGAACAGGCCGGTGCCCGCGAGCACCGGGACGAGCAGCGGACCGCGCGCACCCGCGACCACCGGGACGGTGAGGAGCGCGGCGGGCAGCAGGAGCACGAGCGTGCCGAGCGCCCACGGCGACGCGAACGCGCACACCACCGCCAGCAGGAGCGGCACCCAGATCATCGCGACGTAGGCGCGGCGCGCCCGGAAGTCGCCGAGCCGCACCGCGAGCGTGCGCTTGCCCGCGACGACGTCGGTCGGGATGTCGCGAATGTTGTTGACCATGAGGATCGCGCACGCGAGCAGCCCGACGGCGACCGCGCCGACCGCGGACGGCCAGGTGACGACCCCGGCCTGCGTGTAGGTGGTGCCGAGCGTCGCGACGAGGCCGAAGAACACGAACACCCCGACCTCGCCGAGGCCGCGGTAGCCGTAGGGGTTGCGTCCGCCCGTGTAGTACCAGGCGGCGAGGATCGCGACGGCACCGACCGCCAGGAGCCACCAGTGGCCCGTGACCGCGCACAGGACGAGGCCCAGCACGCCCGCGACGCCGAACGCAGCGAACGCCGCGGCGCGCACCTGCGCGGGCCGCGCGAGGCCGGACGCGGTGAGCCGCAGCGGGCCGACGCGGTCGAGGTCGGTGCCGCGCACGCCGTCCGAGTAGTCGTTGGCGTAGTTCACGCCGACCTGGAGCGCGAGCGCGACCCCGAGGGCGAGCAGCGCGGGCCAGAACGCGAACCCGTCCACCTGGGCCGCGGCGCCGGAACCCACGATGACGGGCGTCGCGGCGGCAGGGAGGGTGCGCGGGCGTGCGCCCGCGACCCACTGGGTGGTGCTGGCCATGGTGCTCCGTCTCGGTCGTGCGTCTCGGGTCGTGCGGCGCGGTCGTGCCGGGGGTGGCCCGGCCGGCTCAGCCGGGCGGGGTGCGCCCGTGCCCGACGGCGATCCGGGCCACCGCGGCGCGGTCCACCTTGCCGGGCCCGCGCCGGGGGAGGTCCGGGACCACGAGCACGCGGCGGGGTGCGGCCGCCCGCTCCAGCCTATCCGCGACGCGGCCCCGCACGGCGGCGACGAGGTCGGGCGGTGCGCTCGTCGCGCCCCCGGCGCCCCCGGCGCCCACCGTGCTCGCCGTGCCCGCGGTGCCCACCGTGCTCACTGCGCCCGCCGTGCCCGCCGTGCCCGCCGTGCTCACGGTGCCCGACGTGCCCGCCGCGGCACCGTCGTCGTGCGGCGCGCCCGCCAGCGTGACGACCGCGACGACCTCCTGGCCCCACTCCGGGTGCGGCACCCCGACGACGCACGCCTCCCCGACGCCCGCGACCTCGCCGACCACGGCCTCGACCGCGGCGGGGGCGACGTTCACGCCGCCCGTGACGATCACGTCGTCCGCGCGGCCGAGGACGGTGAGCACCGGCGCGTCCGCGGGGCCGTCGAGCCGCCCGAGGTCGCTCGTGCGGAACCAGCGCGTGCCGTCGTCGTCGGTGCGGAACGCGGCGGCGGTCGCGTCCGGCTCCCCGAGGTAGCCGTGCGCGAGGAACGGGCCGGAGAGCTCGACGACGCCCGCCCCCTCGCCCTCGGTGTCACCGGCCGGGACCAGCCGGACGCGCGCGCCCGGGAGGGGGACGCCGTCGTACACGCAGCCTCCGCACGTCTCCGTCATGCCGTACGTGGTGACGACGCGCGCCCCCGCGGACCGCGCGCGGCGCAGCAGCGCGGGCGGCGTCGCGGCGCCGCCGAGGAGCACGGCGTCGAGCGAGCGGAGCGCGTCGAGGCCCGCGGCGCCGTCGGCGGACCCGGCGTCGGCCGCCTCGACGAGGCGGTGGAGCTGGGTCGGGACGAGCGAGACGTACCGCCGCTCGCCGCGCGGGGTGCGCGCGACGAGCGCCGCGAACCCGCCGGGGGTGAAGGGCTCGCCCGCGGGCGCGACCGTGAGGCCCCGCCCCGCGGCGTGGGCCCGCGCGACGACCTGCACCCCCGCGACGTGCGTCGGGGGCAGCGTGAGGAGCCAGTGCCCGGGGCCGCCCAGCCGCTCGTGCGTCGCGGCGCCCGACGCGCGCAGGGCGTCGGCACCGAGCAGCACCTCCCGGGGCGCGCCCGTCGAGCCCGACGTGCGCAGCACGAGCGCGGTGCCCGCGGGCACGTCGCCCGAGGTCGGCCCGGAGCCCTGGGGGCGGGGGAGCAGCGGGACGGGCGCGACGGGCGGGCCGTCGCCGTCGAGCGCGGCCCCGACCGCCGCGACGAGGGCGTCCAGATCGGCGGGGACGACGGCGCGGTTCACCGGATCAGCCTAGGTCGGGTCGTACCGTGGCCGAGGACACAGGTCCGTCGTGGTGCCGGCACGGGCAGGGGCCCCGGGCCGTCGGGAGGTCGAGGGTGACGAGGACGGGACGAGGAGTCCGGGGGAGCGCGCTCGCCGCGGTTGTGGTGGCGGCGGTGGTCGCGCTCGCCGGGTGCGCGGGCGAGCCGGCGACGCCGAGCACCACGACGGTCGAGCCCGACGCGTCGGGCACCAAGGAGGTGCCCCCGACGCCGGACGTCCCCCTCGTGTGGCCGCTCACGGGCGTCGCGGCCGACGAGGTCGCGGACCGGCCGGCGCTCGCGGTGAAGATCGAGAACGCGCCCCAGGCGCGCCCGCAGACCGGGCTCGAGCAGGCGGACGTCGTCTGGGAGGAGGTCGTCGAGGGCGGCATCACCCGCTTCGTCGCCGTCTTCCACTCGCAGGTGCCGCAGAGCGTGGGCCCCGTCCGCTCGGTGCGGCCGATGGACCCGGCGATCGTCGCTCCGCTGCACGGCGTCCTCGCGTACACCGGCGGGCAGCAGCCGTTCATCGACGCCTTGGGTGCCGCGGGCGTCCAGTCGGTCGTCATGGACGAGGGCGACGACGGCTTCACGACCACGCGCGCGCGGCGCGCCCCGCACAACGTGTACGGCAGCCCGGAGGCGTTCTGGGCCCAGGCCGACGGCGACCGCACGTCCCCGCCGCCCGCGCAGCTCGTGTTCGCCCGCGAGCCCGGGACGGCGACCGCGACGGTCGCGGGCGACGCGGCGACCCGGCTCGACGTGCGTCTCACGCACGCGAGCCGCGCGGTGTGGGAGTGGGACGGCGGCGAGGGCCGCTACGTGCGCAGCGAGGGCGACCGCCCGGCCGTCTCCGCGGACGAGGTGCGGCTGTCGGCGACGAACGTCGTGCTGCTCGCCGCGACGATGGTGGACACGCGGTTCAAGGACCCTGCGGGGGTGGCCGTCCCCGAGACGCAGCTCGTCGGGACGGGCAAGGGTGTCGTCGCGAGCGGCGGCAAGCAGGTCGCGGTGACGTGGTCCAAGGAGGGCGTCGAGGCCCCGCTCGTGCTCACCGACGCCGACGGCGCACCCGTCGAGCTCGAGCCGGGCGCGTCGTGGATCGAGCTCGTGCCCACGGGGTCCGGGAGCTGGACGGTGGGCTGACCCTCCGCCGTCGGGCGGACGGCGTCCTCCCCACGGCGTACGTCCGCTCCGCCCCGAGGGGGACCGTCCGCCGCGCAGGTCGAGCCGCGGGGCCGACGCGCGGGAGGGGTCCCGGGCGGCACCGTGGAGTCATGGCAACCGTCGTCCCGCACCCCGTCCACCCGTCCCAGCCCCGCACCCCGTCGGAGGGCACCCCGCAGCGCCCGGCCCCGACCTCGCTGCCGCCGTCGTACGCGCCGCGCACGTCGCGCGACGACGAGCCGGGCGCCGCCCGCTCGGCCGTCCCGGTCGTCGTCTCGGTCGGGCTCCTGTTCGGCCTCGCCGTCGCGGCGGCGTTCGTCGGTCGCGGCCTCCTCGAGATGCTGACGAGCCTCGTCGGCGGCTCCTGAGCCGCGGCCGTCAGAACGCGTAGCCGAAGCGTCCCCAGTCCGGGTCGCGACGCTCGAGGAACGCGTCGCGCCCCTCGACGGCCTCGTCCGTCATGTACGCCAGCCGCGTCGCCTCGCCCGCGAAGACCTGCTGCCCCATGAGCCCGTCGTCCGCGAGGTTGAACGCGAACTTCAGCATCCGGATCGCCTGCGGCGACTTCGTCGCGATCACGCGGGCGTACTCGATCGCGAGCGCCTCCAGGTCCGCGTGGTCCGCGACCTCGTTGACCGCGCCCCACTCGTACGCGTCCTGCGCGGAGTACTCCCGCGCGAGGAAGAAGATCTCCCGCGCGCGCTTCTGGCCCACCTGCCGCGCGAGGTACGCCGAGCCGTAGCCACCGTCGAACGACCCGACGTTCGCGTCGGTCTGCTTGAACCGCGCGTGCTCGCGGCTCGCGATCGACAGGTCCGCGACGACGTGCAACGAGTGCCCGCCGCCCGCGGCCCAGCCGTTGACGACCGCGACCACGACCTTCGGCATCGTCCGGATGAGCCGCTGCACCTCGAGGATGTGCAGGCGCCCCGCGCGGCCCGGGTCGACGGCGTCGCGCGTGTGCACGTCGCCGCCGCCGTCGGGCGCGGTCGTGTACTGGTACCCGGAGCGCCCGCGGATGCGCTGGTCGCCGCCCGAGCAGAACGCCCACCCGCCGTCCTTCGGCGAGGGCCCGTTGCCCGTGAGGAGCACGGTCCCGACGTCCGACGTCATGCGCGCGTGGTCGAGGACGCGGTACAGCTCGTCCACGGTGTGGGGCCGGAACGCGTTGCGCACCTCGGGCCGGTCGAACGCGACGCGGACCACGGGCAGGTCCCGCACGACGGCGCCGTCGGCGTCGCGCTCGACGCCGCGGTGGTAGGTGAGGTCGGTGAGCTCCTCGAAGCCGTCGACCTCGCGCCAGGCGCGGGGGTCGAACGTCTCGGAGACCTGGCGGGGGAGGGCGTGCTCCCGGCGGGCGGGGGCGCGGCTCGCGTCGTCGGGCACGGCGGGGGTGGGGTCAGTGCTGCTCACGCCCGCCACGGTAGCCGGTGCGCGAGCGGGCGGCGTGCGCGCGCCGGGGCGAGGCCCAGCACGAGGCCCGCCCCGACGACGAGCGTCCCGACGACCGACCGCGCGCTCGGCTCCTCGAACCCGAGCACGACCGACGCGACGAGCGCCGCCACGGGCAGCAGGCCGGCGAACAGCCCGGCGCGCGCGGGCCCGATCGTCGCGAGCCCGGAGTACCAGAGGAGGAACGCGACGGCCGTGACGACGACGGCGAGGTACGCGAGCGCGGCGAGCTCGGCGCCGTCGGGCACCGCGAGGAACGGGCTCCCCGACACCTGCTGCCGCACCAGCCCGAGCACGGCGAGCTGTGGCACGGCGAGGACGCACGCGTAGGCGGACACGCGCAGCGCGCCGAGCGTCGGCAGGAGGGGGACGGCGAGGAGCGAGAAGCACACCTCGCACGCGAGCGCGCCGAGCGCGAGCGCGACGCCGACGGGGTCGCCCGCGCCGCCGCCCTCCACGACCACGATCCCGGCGGTCACCACGACGGCGGCCGCGAGGGTGCGGACCGCGAGCCGTCGGGCCCGTAGCGCCCCCGCGGCCGCGAGGACGACGGGCGAGGCGCCCACGACGGCCCCGACGAGCGACGGGTCGGCGCGGCCCGCGCTCTCGACGACGAGGACGCTGAAGCCGACGAGCCCCGTGGCCGCGAGCGCGGTCAGGCGCCCGAGCGCGCGCGGCGAGGGGAGCACCCAGGGGACCCGGCGCACGGCGAGGACGGCGAACAGGACGAGCGCGGCGACGGCGTAGCGCGCGGCCTGGCCGCCCAGCACCGGGAACCCGGCGAGGGCGGCGGACGCGACGAACGACGAGCCGACGATCGCCATGCCCGCGGCGCAGCGCAGGTCGCCGGTCCGCAGGCTGCCGGGACGCTCGGGTGCGGGTGTCATGCCTCGACGGTAGGAGCGTCGTGGACCAGGGTGCAGGGCCAGGTCGTGCCTGGTTCACTGGGCCAGATGACGACCCGGCTCGCGCCCGAGGCCCTCCTGCTCGTGCTCGCCCCGCGCCCCGCGCGCGACGTCGGCCGCTGGTTGCAGGACGGCCTGCGCGCGGCCGTCGTCGAGGGGCGGGTCGCGGCGGGCACGGTCCTGCCGTCGGGCCGGGACGCCGCCGTCGCGCTCGGGCTCTCGCGCGGCACGGTGACGACGGCGATCGACGTGCTCGTGGGCGAGGGGCTGCTCGTGTCCCGGCCGCGGTCGGGCGTCGTCGTCGCGGCGCTCCCCGCGGCGCCGTCCCCCCGAGGGGCACCGCCCGCACGGGGCCCGGGGACCGAGAGCACCCGGCACGGCACGGCGGGCCCCCGGCCCGTGAGCGTCGGGACCCCGGACCCGGCGCTGTTCCCCCGGGCGGCGTGGGCGCGCGCGGTCCGCGACGGCGTCCGCGGGCTCGCGGACGCCGACCTCGGCTACCCGGACCCCCAGGGCCTGCCCGCGCTGCGCGAGGCGCTCGCGGAGCACCTGCGCCGCAGCCGCGGCGCGCACGTGACCGCGCACGACGTCGTCGTGGTGAGCGGCGTCGCCCAGGCGCTCGCGCTGCTCGCGCGGCTGCTCGCCGCGGGCCGGGTGGCGCCCGGGCCGGGGCCACGGCCAGGGACAGGGACAGGGCCCGTCACGGTCGCCGTCGAGGACCCGTCGTCGCGGGGCGCGCTCGAGCTCCTGCGCGACGCGGGGACCCGGCCCGCGGGCGTGCCCGTCGACGCCGACGGGCTGCGGACCGACCTGCTCCCCGAGGACGCGCGCGCCGCGCTCGTGACGCCCGCGCACCAGTTCCCGCTCGGCGTCGTGCTCGCCCCGGCGCGCCGTCGTGCGCTGCTCGCGTGGGCCGCCGCGGGGGACCGCCTCGTGCTCGAGGACGACTACGACGCCGAGCTGCGCTACGACCGTCGGCCCGTGGCATCGGTGCAGCCCCTGGACCCCGAGCGGGTCGTGCTCCTCGGCTCCGTCTCCAAGCTCCTGTCGCCCGCGCTGCGGCTCGGCTGGGTCGTCGCGCCGCCGCGCGTCGTCGGGCCGCTCGTCGAGGCCAAGCGCCACGCCGACCTCGGCACGTCCGTCCCCGAGCAGGCGGCGCTCGCGGCGCTCCTCGGCTCGGGCGCGTACCAGCGGCACCTGCGCCGGGCCCGGGTCGTCTACCAGCGGCGGCGCCGCGCGCTGCTCGCCGCGCTCGGCGAGGCCCTGCCCGGCGTCACGGTCGGGGGCGTCGCGGCGGGTCTCCACCTCGTCGTCCCGCTCCCCGGCCCGGCGGCCGAGGACGCGGCGGTCGACGGGCTGCGCGCGGCCGGCGTCCCCGTCGAGCCGCTGAGCGGGACGGGCGTCGAGCGCGCCGAGCCGACCGAGCACGGCGTGGTCGTCGGCACGGCGCGCGTGCGCGAGCCCGACGTCGCGCGCGTCGTCGACGCGCTGCGGGCGGCGGGCGCGGGACGCCTGCCCGCCTGACGAGCGCGCGGCCGGTGCCCTACGGTGTGCGGGTGGGGACGACGCCGACCGAGACCGCCGACCGACGACCCGCACCGCGGCGCCAGGCGCGCGGTGTCGCGCGCCGGGACGCGATCGTCC
The DNA here is from genome assembly GCF_049538415.1 of Cellulosimicrobium sp. AB352. Lineage (NCBI taxonomy): Bacteria > Bacillati > Actinomycetota > Actinomycetes > Micrococcales > Promicromonosporaceae > Cellulosimicrobium > Cellulosimicrobium sp. AB352. The sequence goes on from NZ_JBMVFX010000030.1 coordinate 17,351, forward strand.
GCGCCGCCGCGGACCTCATCCTCCAGGACGGCCCCGCGGCGGTGACCCACCGCGCCGTCGCGACGCGCGCCGACGTCCCGCTCGCGGCCACCACCTACTACTTCACCGGCCTCGACGACCTCATGGGCGCGGCCGGCGAGCTCATCGTCACCGGGTGGGCGGAGCACGCGCACGGCGCCGCGGAGCGCGCGGCGCGCGGCGGGGACCGGGCCCGGGAGGACGCGCGCGTCCTCGTCGACGCCGTCCTGCCGCCCGGCGGGGAGAGCGAGCTGCGGGGCTTCTACGAGCACCTCGTCGGCGCGGGCCGCTACCCGGCGCTCGCCCGGGCCTACGGGAAGGGTCGGCAGGGGCTGGACGACGCCGTCGCGCAGCTCCTCGCCGTGCGGGGCCTCGGCCACGTCGCGGCGTCGCTCCTCGTCGCGGTCGTCGACGGCGCCGCCGTGAGCGCGCTGAGCGAGGGCCGCGACGTGCGAGCGCTCGCGGTCCGCCTCGTCGGCGAGCTCGTGGCACCCGGACCGCGCTGAGGTCGGGCGCCGCCGCCGGGTAGCCTCGCGGCCCATGACCCGACGCCCGTCCACCGCCCGACCCGCCCTGCGCGACCGCCTCGTCCCCGAGACCACCCGGACCCTCGTCTCGACCGTCGTCGCGCTCGTGACCGGTCCGGTCGTCGTGCTCCTCGCGGAGGGCCCGCTCGGCCTCGACGACCGCACCGTGCCCGTTGCGGCGGGCCTCCTCGTGTGGGTCGTGCTCGCCGGGCTCTCGTGCACGCTGACGTGCGTCGCGTTCGCCGGGCGCCGCGGCCCCGAGCTCGAGCGGGCCCTGCTGCGCGCGCACCCCGACGGGCGCGGCCGCGTCCGCACGCTGCTCCTCGGCGGCGGGTCGACGGCGTGGTCCGTCCAGTTCGCGGTCATGGCGCTGCTCGTCGGGTTCGCGCTCGCGCAGGGTGTCGCGTGGGCCGCGGCCCCCGCGCTGACCGTGCTCGGCGTCGCGGTCATCGTCGTGTCGTGGGTCGCGGTGCTCGTGTCCCACTCCGTGCACTACGCCCGCCGCGACGTCGCGGCGGGCGACGGCCTCGGGTTCGCGTTCCCCGGCGAGGGGCCGCGCGCCTACGCCGACTACGTGTACCTCGCCGCGGGCGTGAGCACGACCTTCTCGACCGCCGACGTCACGGTGCTCGACTCCGTCACGCGCCGGAAGGTCACGACCCACGCCGTCGTCGCGTTCGCGTTCAACGCCGTGATCGTCGCGCTCGTCGTCGTGGTGCTCGTCAACGCGTGAGGGCCGCGCGCCGCGGCCGTGCCCGCGTCGGTGCCGCGGGCCGACGACGACGCGTGGCATAGCCTGGGCGCGTGCCCGACTCCCGCGCCGTCGTCTACCGCACCCGACTCACCACCCGGTTCCGCGGGCTCGACGCGCGCGACGGCGTCCTCCTGCGCGGAGACGCCGGCTGGGGCGAGTTCTCGCCCTTCTGGGACTACGACGACGCCGAGTCCGCCTCCTGGCTGCGCGCCGCGCGCGAGGCGGCCGACGACGGCTGGCCCGCCCCCGTCCGCGATCGGGTCCCCGTGAACGTGACCGTCCCCGCGGTCGGGCCGGACCGCGCCCGGGAGCTCGTCGCCGCGTCCGGCGGGTGCCGCACCGCCAAGGTCAAGGTCGCGCAGCGCGGGCCCGACGGCGCGCTCGAACCCCTCGACGCCGAGGTGGCGCGTCTCGAGGCCGTGCGCGACGCGCTCGGCCCGGGCGGTCGGGTGCGCGTCGACGCGAACGGCGCCTGGGACCCCGACGAGGCGCTGCGCCGCCTCCCGCACCTCGACCGCGCGGCGGGCGGGCTCGAGTACGTCGAGCAGCCGTGCCCCGACGTCGCCGGCCTCGCGGCCGTGCGGCGCGGCCAGCGGGGCGACACCGCCGTGCCCGTCGCCGCGGACGAGTCGATCCGGCGCGCCGAGGACCCGCTCGCCGTCGTGCGCGCGGACGCGGCCGACGTCGTGGTGCTCAAGGTGCAGCCGCTCGGCGGCGTGCGCGCGTGCCTCGATCTCGCCGAGCAGGTGCGGCTGCCCGTCGTCGTGTCGTCGGCGCTCGAGTCGTCGGTCGGCATCGCCGCGGGCGTCGCGCTCGCCGCCGCGCTCCCCGCGCTGCCGTACGCGTGCGGCCTCGCGACCGTGAACCTGTTCGCCGCCGACGTCGTGGCCGCGCCGCTCGTGCCCGTCGACGGGGCCCTGCCGGTGGCCCGCCCCGCGCCGAGCGCGGAGGCGCTCGCGGCGACTGCGCCCGACCCGGGCACCGACCGGCGGTGGCGCGCGCGGCTCGACCGCGTCGCCGGCCTCGTGGCCGCCGGGAGCGTGCGATGAGCGCCGCCCTCGACCCGCTGCTGGACGGCCTGGACGCGCAGCCGCCCGCGGTGCGCACCGCGTTCGCGCTCGTGCACCGCCTCGCGCTCGAGGGAGTCGCGGACGTCGTGCTCGCCCCCGGGTCGCGCAGCGCTCCGCTCGCGTACGCGCTCGCGGCGGCGGCCGACCTCGGCCACCTCACGCTGCACGTGCGCGTCGACGAGCGAGCGGCCGGGTTCCTCGCCGTCGGGCTCTCGCGCGGCGCGGGCCCGCTCGTGCGCGGCGGCGTCGCGCTGCCCCGTCCCGTCGCGGTCGTCACGACGTCCGGGACGGCCGTCGCTAACCTGCACCCCGCGGTGCTCGAGGCGCACCACACGGGCGTCCCGCTCGTGCTCCTCACCGCCGACCGGCCGCACGAGCTGCGCGGCACGGGCGCGAACCAGACGACCCACCAGGCCGGGATCTTCGGCCCCGCGACGCGGTTCGCCGCGGACGTCCCGGCGCCCGACGGCCGCCCGGGCGAGGTCCGCGACCTCCTCGCCGTCGCGGCGCGCGCGCTCGCCGAGGCCGTGGGCGCACGCTCGGGGCACCCCGGTCCGGTGCACCTCGACCTCGCCTACCGCGAGCCGCTCGTGCCCGTCGGCCTGCCCGGCACTCCTCCCGCTGCCGCGCTCGCTGGGCCCACCGCCCCCGCCGCCCTCGATCCGGACCTCCCGGGTGTCCGCCCGGTCGTCGTCGTGCCGGCCGCCCCCGCGGCCGTGCCGACCGCCGTCGCGCCGGGCGACGTCACGGAGCCGCTCGGCACGCCGGTCGCCCCCGTCGCGCTGCCGGTGCCCGGCGAGCGGACGGTCGTCGTCGCGGGCGACGGCGCGGGCCCCGTCGCGCGCGACCTCGCCGAGGCGCGCGGTTGGCCGCTGCTCGCCGAGCCGTCGTCCGGGGCGGCGGGCGGTCGGCGTCTCGTCGTCGCGCACCCGCTCGTGCTCGGGGTCGACGCGCTCGTGGACGACGTGGAGCACGTCGTCGTGCTGGGGCGGCCCACGCTCTCGCGGCCGGTGCAGCGGCTCCTCGGGCGCGGGGACGTCGCGGTGACCGTCGTGGCTCCGGGCTCGCGCCCCTGGCCCGACGCCGCGCGCAACGCCTCGACCGTGCTCCCCGTGGTGCCCGCGGGGTGGCTCGAGCCCGCGTCCGCCACGGGCTGGGCCGAGCGCTGGCAGGCGGCGTCGGCCGCGGCGGCGGCCGTCGTCGCGGCGGCGACCGACGGGGCCCGGACCGACGGGCCGAGCGTCGCGCGCGCGGTCGCCGCGGCGGGCGGCCCGGACGACCTGCTCGTGGTCGGCTCGTCGAGCCCCGTGCGCGACCTGGGCCTCGTGCTCGGCCTCGACGGGCCCGGCCCGCGCGTGCTCGCCAACCGCGGGCTCGCGGGCATCGACGGGACCGTGTCGACGGCGCTCGGCGCGGCCCTCGCGACGGGTCGTGGCCACCGGCGCACCCGCGCGCTGCTCGGCGACCTCACCTTCCTCCACGACGTCGGCGGGCTGCTGCGCGGACCCGACGAGCCGCACGCGGACCTCCAGCTCGTCGTCGTGAACGACGACGGCGGCGCGATCTTCGCGGGGCTCGAGCCCGGGGCGCTGGGGGAGTCGTCCGAGGGCGCGCGCCGCACGTTCGAGCGCGTCTTCGCGACGCCGCACGGCGCGCACCTCGCGCCGCTGTGCGCGGGGTACGGGGTGGACCACCAGCTCGTCCAGGACGTCCCCTCGCTGCGGCACGCGCTCGCGGCACCGAGCCACGGCGTCCAGGTCCTCGAGGTGCGTGTCGGGCGCGCGGAGCGTCGTCGCGACGGCCTGCTCCTGGCGGACGACGTCCAGGCGGCGGTGCGTGCGGCGCTGTCCTCGGGCGGCTGAGGGGCGCGGAAAAACTCGCAGCAGACTCCCAGGTTCGTTCAAGCGTCGTTCAAGCGCGGCGGTGTGAAGTAGTGGGCAGAAGAAGGAGGCCCACCATGACGAACACCCCGGGCACCGAGCCCACCCCCGTCCCGACGCCCGACGCCACGCAGCCGCTGCCGGCCGCGACCGCGGGCGAGCAGGCACCGGTCCGGCCGTCGGCGCACCCGACCGGCCACCCGACGCAGCCGCTCCCGCCGCACCCCGTGCAGCACCTCACGACGCCGCAGCCCGCCCCGACGGGCCACGCCACCGCACCCGCGGGGCACACGCCCACCGCTGCGCCGGCGAACCCGTACGCGCGACCCGCGCAGGGCGCGCCCGCCCCCGGCGCGCACACGCCGTCCGGCAGCTTCGGCCCGCCGCCCGCACCGCCGGCCCCGGCCACCGCCGGGGAGAGCGGCGCCCCGCAGCGCCGCCGCACCTGGGTGCCGGTCGTCAGCGCCGCGGCCGCCGCGGCGCTCCTCGCGAGCGTCGGCACCGCCGGCCTCACCGGCGCGTTCGGCGCCGACCAGGACTCCGCGTCGCTCGCCGACGTCGGCCAGCAGCACGAGACGTCGGCCGCGCCCGTCGCCGACTCGTCGTCGCAGAACCCCGACTGGGAGGCCGTCACCAAGGCCGTCGCGCCGTCGGTCGTGGCGATCCAGGTCCAGACCCCGCAGGGCGGGGCCGAGGGCTCCGGCGTCATCATCGACGACAAGGGCCACGTGGTGACGAACAACCACGTGGTGTCCGGCGCCGAGAACGACACCGTCCAGGTCACGCTCAGCGACGGCCGCCTGTTCGACGCGAAGATCGTCGGGCTCGACCCGGCGACGGACCTCGCCGTCGTGCAGCTCGTCGACGCCCCCGACGACCTCCAGCCCGCGACGCTCGGCGACTCCGACGACGTGACCGTCGGCGAGTCGGTCCTCGCGGTCGGCAACCCGCTCGGCCTCGCGAACACGGCCACGACCGGCATCGTGTCGGCCGTCGACCGCCCGGTGTCCGCGTCCGGCGAGGGCGGCGGCACGTCCGTCGTCACCAACGCGATCCAGATCGACGCGGCCATCAACCCGGGCAACTCCGGCGGCCCGCTGTTCGACGCGCAGGGCCGGGTCATCGGCATCACGTCGTCGATCGCCACGCTGTCGAGCGGCGGTGGCCAGTCCGGCTCGATCGGCCTCGGGTTCGCCATCCCGGTGAACCTCGCCAAGACGATCGGCCAGCAGCTCGTCGACAACGGCACCGCGGAGCACGCGTTCCTCGGCGTGACGCTCGCCGACGCGACCGCGACGGCCGACGGCGTCACGCGCCGCGGTGCCGAGGTCCAGGAGGTCACCGACGGCTCGCCGGCCGCCGACGCGGGCATCCGCTCGGGCGACGTCATCGTCGCCATCGACGGCCACCCGGTCGGCGGGGCGGAGTCGCTCACCGCGTTCGTGCGCGAGCGGGCCGCGGGCGCCGAGTCGAAGCTCACCGTCGTCCGCGACGGCAAGACGCTCGAGCTCGACGTCACCCTCGCGACGCGCCCGGCGGACGACGAGACCACCGGCCAGGGGCAGACGCCGGGCCAGGACGGCCAGGGGCAGCTCCCCGGCCAGGGCGACCAGGGTGACCAGGGCGGCCAGCAGGGCGACCAGGGTCAGCAGGGCGACCCGACCGACCCGGGCAACGTCCCGAACCCGTTCGACTGGTTCTTCGGCGGCCAGGGCTGACCTGGCCCCGCACCCCGTCCCGCCACCTCCTCTGACCGTGGCGGGACGGTGGGCCGTCGGGGACGTCCCCGCCCCGGCGGCCCACCGCGCCGAGCGGCCGGCACGGATCTCCGTGCCGGCCGCTCGTCGTCGTCCTGGGGCGTTGCCGTGCGGTGCCGGTCGTGCGGGACCGGCGCGTCAGGCGCCGAGCGCGTAGCGCATCGGCTCGAGCTTCGCCTCGGACTCGGCGACCTCGGCCGCCGGGTCGGACGCCGCGACGATCCCGCACCCGGCGAAGAGCCGCACGGAGCGGGGGTCGGTGCCCGACAGCTCGGCCGAGCGCAGCGCGATGCCCCACTCGCCGTCGCCGTCGGCGCCCAGCCACCCGACGGGCCCGGCGTACCGGCCGCGGTCCATGCCCTCGATCTCGCGGATGAGGTCGCGCGCGACGACCGTCGGCGTGCCGCACACCGCCGCGGAGGGGTGCAGCGCGGCCGCGAGCGCCAGGCTCGTCGGCCCCGCCGCGGCGCCGCCCGACGCCCCGGGCGCGCTCGCGCCGCGCGCGAGGACGGCCGTCACGTCGGACGCGAGGTGCATGACGTTCGGCAGGTGCAGCACGAACGGGGAGTCGGGGACGTTCATCGACGAGCAGAACGGGGCGAGCGCCTGCGCCACGGACCGGACGGCGTACTCGTGCTCCTCCAGGTCCTTCGACGACCGGGCGAGCTGCGCGGCCCGCAGGAGCGCCTCGTCGTCGGACAGGCCGCCGCGCCGGATCGTGCCGGCGAGCACGCGGGACGTCACGAGGCCCTTCTCGCTGCGGACGAGCAGCTCGGGGGTCGCGCCGACGAGCCCGTCGACCGAGAACGTCCAGCACGCCTCGTAGGCGGAGGCGAGGCGCGCGAGCAGCCAGCGCGGATCCACGGGCTCGCTCGTGTGGGCGACGACGTCGCGCGCGAGCACCACCTTCTCCAGCGCGCCCGAGCGGATGCGCTCGACGCCTTCCGCGACGACGGCGGCCCAGTCGTCGGCGCCGAGCGCGCCGTCGTGCCAGGCCACGTCGCCCGGCGCGCGCACGGGCTCGCGGGGTGTGCGGCGCAGGGCGTCCGTGGGGGAGGAGGACAGCGATCCGGCGGTGTCCACCGTCGTGAGCCACGCGTGCCCGTCGCGTCGCCCGACGACGACGCGCGGCACGACGAGCACCCCGCCGGCCCGGACCGGGTCGTGCGCGTCGTCGCCCGGCGCGGAGTCGTCGAACGCGAACGAGCCGAACGCGACGGGGCCCGTGCCGGGCAGGCCCACCTCGTCGCGCACGACCGCGCGCGCGAGCGTCTCGTGCCACGCGGCCTCGGCGTCGGCGAACCGGCCGGGGCCCCACGTCTCGAGCCGCAGCGCCTCGCCCCAGCCGACGATCCCGTCGCCGCGGCGCACCCACGCGAGGGGCCGCGTGTCCGGCAGGAGGTCGACGAGGGCGTCGAGACCGCCGGGCAGGTCGGGGATCCGGGTGGTCCTCACGACCAGCGGGTGGGGCTGTGCGGCCGTGGCCGACGGTTCTGCGCTCATCGCCTCCCAGCGTAAGCCGCGGCGGTGCGACCGCGGGCGCGGGGACGTGGAAGCATGGGCGCCATGCCCCGTGCCAACCTGGACAAGAAGCCCTCCGAGGTCGCGTCGATGTTCGACGGGATCGCCTCCCGGTACGACCTGACCAACGACATCCTGTCGCTCGGGCAGGACCGCGCGTGGCGCCGGGCGACGGTCCGCGCGGTCGGTGCGCTGCCGGGCGAGAAGGTGCTCGACCTCGCGGCCGGGACGGGCACGTCCTCGGAGCCGTTCGCCGACGACGGCGTGCGCGTCGTCCCGTGCGACTTCTCCATAGGCATGCTCCAGGTCGGCAAGGAGCGCCGCCCGGACCTCCCGTTCGTCGCCGGGGACGCGACGCGGCTCCCGTTCGCCGACGGCACGTTCGACGCGGTGACGATCTCGTTCGGGCTGCGCAACGTCGTCGACACCGAGGGCGCGCTGCGCGAGATGCTGCGCGTCGTGCGGCCGGGCGGGCGCGTGGTGATCTGCGAGTTCTCGACCCCCACCTGGGCGCCGTTCCGCGTCCTGTACCAGGAGTACCTGGTCCAGGCGCTGCCGCGCATCGCCTCCGCGGTGACCCGCGAGGGCGGGTCGTACCAGTACCTCGCCGAGTCGATCGCCGCGTGGCCGGACCAGGAGGGCCTGGGCCGTCTCCTGCTCCGCGCAGGCTGGGAGAAGGTCGCCTACCGGAACCTCTCCGGCGGGATCGTCGCGCTGCACCGGGGCGTGCGCCCGGCCTGACGGGACGCCAGGTCCACGGCCCCGCGCGTGCCGCGCGGGGCCTTCTCGGCGACCCCGGCGGCACGCGGCCGCGTCGGCGCGCGTGCGCGGCGCTGACCTGGGACGACGGCGACCCGGGCGGGCGCGGACGCGCGGGAGGCTAGGCCATCGCGGCGCCGGCCCCCTTGCCCGCGAGTCCTCGTCCCCAGGGCCGGTCGTCGCCGGGCGCCAGGACCTTCGTCACAGGATCTCCCAGGGAAGGGTCGCCTTGCTACACATCTCCCGTCCGGAGTGACTAGAGTGGCGGTGTCCATTGTGACCGACTTCACAAGGACAGTGGATGCACCGTGTCCCGAGCCGGGCCACGGTGGAGCATCGCACGAGGACTCCGACGACGGGACGGCGAGGTGGGCACGGTGGGCGCGAGGCTCGACGACGCCGACGTGATCGTCGTGGGCGCCGGCCCGGCCGGTTCCGCGGCCGCCCACTACTGCGCCGCCGCGGGCCTGAGCGTGCTCCTCCTCGAGAAGTCCGCCTTCCCGCGCGACAAGATCTGCGGCGACGGCCTCACGCCGCGCGCGGTCGCCGAGCTCGTGCGCATGGGCGTCCCCACGCGCTCCGAGGACGGCTGGATCCGCAACCGCGGGCTGCGCGTCGTCGCGAGCGGCCGCTCGTGGGAGCTCGCGTGGCCGGACCTCGCGTCGTACCCCAGCTACGGCATGGCCCGCGCGCGCCACTCGTTCGACCGCACGCTCGCCGAGCACGCGCAGCGCACCGGCGCCAAGCTGCTCGAGCGCACCGCCGTCACCGGTCCCGTCCTCGACGAGCGCACGGGCCGCGTCGTCGGCGTCACGGCGCGCCCCGTGGACGAGAAGGGCCGGCGCGCCGGGGACGAGGTCACCTACCGGGCGCCCGTCGTCATCGCGGCCGACGGCGTCTCGTCCCGCTTCGCGCTCGCCCTCGGCCTCGCGCGGCGCGAGGACCGCCCGATCGGCGTCGCCGTCCGCACCTACTTCCGCACGCCCCGCCACGACGACCCGTGGATGGAGTCCCACCTCGAGCTGTGGGACGGCAAGCCCCGCGAGTCGAACCTCCTGCCGGGCTACGGCTGGATCTTCTCGCTCGGCGACGGCACGGCGAACGTCGGCCTCGGCTCGGTCAGCTCGACGCCCGCGCGCCAGTCCGCGGCGAACGTCGACTACAAGGACCTGTTCGCCACCTGGATGCGCAACGCGCCCGCCGAGTGGGAGTTCACGGAGGAGAACCGGCTCGCCCCGGTGCGCGGCGCGGCGCTGCCCATGGGCTTCAACCGCACGCCGCTGTACACGCGCGGCGTGCTGCTCGTCGGGGACTCGGGCGGCATGGTGAGCCCGTTCAACGGCGAGGGCATCGCGTACGCGATGCAGGCCGGGCGGGCCGCGGCCGACGTCGTGGCCCAGTCCCGCGTGCGCCTCACCGACGCGGGGCGCGAGCGTGCGCTGCAGACGTACCCGCGCCTCATGCGGCGCGAGCTCGGCGGCTACTACACGCTCGGCCGGTACTTCGTGAAGCTCATCGAGCACCCCGAGATCATGCGGATCTGCACGCGCTACGGGCTCCCGCGCCCGGTCGTCATGCGGTTCGTCCTCAAGCTCCTGTCGGACTGCTACGAGCCCCGCGGCGGCGACTGGGTCGACCGCGTCATCGCCGGGCTGACCAGGGTGGTGCCATCGTCATGAGCCCACGAGGTGGGCCGGCACCCGCGCACCACGCAGCGCCGGCACTCGCACCACCTGACCGCGGACCCGGACGACGCCGTCCGGGGAGACCCGTCCCGAGCCCCCACTCGAGGAGTCGACGATGACCAACCCGTACGTCCCGCTGCTCGTCCTCATGGGCGTGGCCGCCGTGCTCGCGCTCGGCGGCGTCGCCGCGAGCGCGGTCATCGGCCCCAAGCGGTACAACCGCGCCAAGCTCGACGCCTACGAGTGCGGCATCGAGCCCACGCCCCACGCCGTCGGCGGCGGGCGCTTCCCGATCAAGTACTACCTCGTCGCGATGACGTTCATCGTCTTCGACATCGAGGTCGTCTTCCTCTACCCGTGGGCCGTCGACTTCGCGACGCTCGCGACGTTCGGGCTGGTGGCGATGCTCGCGTTCCTCGCGCTCATCACCGTCCCGTTCGTCTACGAGTGGCGCCGCGGCGGCCTCGAGTGGGACTGACGGTGGCACCCAGCGTGGGCCCCGGCGGGCACCGGCGAGAGAACTAGGAGAGACACCATGGGGATCGAGGAAGCTCCCTCGGGCTTCTTGCTCACCACGATCGAGGACCTCGCGGGGTACCTGCGCAAGGCGTCGCTGTGGCCCGTGACGTTCGGCCTCGCGTGCTGCGCCATCGAGATGATGGCGGCTGGCGCGTCGCGGTTCGACCTGTCGCGCTTCGGCATGGAGGTCTTCCGCGCGTCGCCGCGCCAGGCGGACCTCATGATCGTGGCCGGGCGCGTGAGCCAGAAGATGGCGCCGGTCGTGCGGCAGGTCTACGACCAGATGAGCGAGCCCAAGTGGGTCCTGTCCATGGGCGTGTGCGCGTCGAGCGGCGGCATGTTCAACAACTACGCGATCGTGCAGGGCGTCGACCACGTCGTCCCTGTCGACATCTACCTGCCCGGCTGCCCGCCGCGGCCGGAGATGCTCATCAACGCGATCCTCGCGCTGCACGACCAGATCCAGCACGAGCCGCTCGGCGTGAACCGCAAGGAGGCGGCGCGCGCCGCCGAGGCGGCGGCGCTCGAGGCGACGCCCACGTTCCAGATGAAGGGGCTGCTGCGGTGACGGACGAGAAGAGCGGCGCCGGCACGCCGGTGCCGCAGCCGGAGGAGGTGAACGGCCCCCGGTCGGCCGACCTCGTGACCGGTGCCGGGGCGCCCCGCACGCTCGAGGTCGTCGAGGTCCGCGAGGGCATGTTCGGCGTCCACGGCTCGGGCGACACGTCCGGGTACGGCGGGCTGGTCCAGCCCGTGGCGATGCCGGGCGCGAGCGCGCGCCCCTACGGCGGCTGGTTCGACGAGGTCGTGGACGTCCTCGCCGAGGTGCTCGAGGCCTCCGGCGTCGCGTTCGACGCCGCGGTCGAGCGCGTCGTCGTCGACCCGCCCGGCGCGCACGCCGAGCTGACGCTGCACGTGCACCGCGACCACCTCGTCGAGGTGTGCCGGGCGCTGCGCGACGACCAGGACCTGCGCTTCGAGCTGAGCCTGGGCGTGAGCGGCGTGCACTTCCCGCACGACGTCGGCCGCGAGCTGCACGCCGTCTACCACCTGACCTCGATCACCCACGGCCGGCGGCTGCGGCTCGAGGTGTCGGTGCCCGACGCGGACCCGCACGTGCCGACCACGACGTCCGTCTACCCGACGAACGACTGGCACGAGCGCGAGACGTGGGACTTCTTCGGCATCGTCTTCGACGGCCACCCGTCGCTCGCGCGCATCGAGATGCCCGACGACTGGCCGGGCCACCCGCAGCGCAAGGACTACCCGCTCGGCGGGATCCCCGTCGAGTACAAGGGCGCGACCGTGCCCCCGCCCGACACGAGGAGGTCGTACTCGTGAGCACGCACACCACCGGCGCCCCCGGCGGCGCCCCGCACGCCACCCGTCCGCCCGTCGGCGACTTCGATCCCGGCGTCCCGAGCTTCGAGGCGTCCGGCGGCGACTGGGCCGAGATCGCGGAGAGCGCCGTCGCGGCCGCCGCGCTCGGCGAGGAGCGCATCGTCGTCAACATGGGTCCGCAGCACCCGTCGACGCACGGCGTGCTGCGCCTCATGCTCGAGATCGACGGCGAGACGGTCACCGAGGCGCGCTGCGGCATCGGCTACCTGCACACCGGCATCGAGAAGAACATGGAGTTCCGGACGTGGACGCAGGGCGTCACGTTCTGCACCCGCATGGACTACCTCGCGCCGCTGTTCCAGGAGACGGCGTACTGCCTCGCGGTCGAGAAGCTCCTCGGCATCACGGACGACGTGCCCGAACGGGCGAGCGTCATCCGCGTGCTGATGATGGAGCTCAACCGCATCGCGTCCCACCTCGTGTGCCTCGGCACGGGCGGCAACGAGATGGGCGCGACGACCGTCATGACCATCGCGTTCACCGCGCGCGAGGAGATCCTGCGGATCTTCGAGGCGGTCACGGGGCTGCGCATGAACCACGCGTACGTCCGTCCGGGCGGTGTCGCGCAGGACGTGCCGCCGGACCTCGTCGAGCAGGTGCGCCGGGCGGACCCGCTCGTGCGCCGCTACCTCGGCCAGCTCGGCGACCTCATGCTCGCCAACCCCATCTTCAAGGGGCGCCTCGTCGGGGTCGGGCACCTCAACCTCGCGGGCTGCATGGCGCTCGGCGTCACCGGACCGGTGCTGCGCTCGACGGGCCACCCGTACGACGTGCGCAAGGCCGACCCGTACTGCGGCTACGAGACGTACGACTTCGACGTCCCGACCGCGACGGGCGCCGACTGCTACGACCGCGTGGTGCTGCGGCTCGAGGAGTGCTACCAGTCGCTGCACATCGTCGCGCAGTGCCTGGACCGCCTCGAGGCGACGGCGGGCCAGCCCGTCATGGTCGGCGACCGCAAGATCGCGTGGCCCGCGCAGCTCGCGATCGGGAGCGACGGCCAGGGCAACTCGCTCGAGCACATCAAGGAGATCATGGGCTCCTCGATGGAGGCCCTGATCCACCACTTCAAGCTCGTCACCGAGGGCTTCCGGGTCCCCGTGGGGCAGGCGTGGCAGACCGTGGAGCACCCGCGCGGCGAGCTCGGGGTGCACCTCGTGTCCGACGGCGGCACGCGCCCCTACCGGGCGCACTTCCGCGACCCGTCGTTCAACAACCTCCAGGCCGTGGCAGCGATGTGCGAGGGCGGCCAGGTGGCCGACGTCGTGGTCGCGGTCGCGTCCCTGGACCCCGTGCTGGGAGGGGTGGACCGATGACCATCGACGCCGGACCTGCGACGGACGGGACGCCCGCCCGGCGGGCGCGCCCCGGGTACGACGCAGAGACGACGGCGCGCCTCGCCGCCGACGCCGCGCAGATCGTCGCGCGCTACCCCGAGTCCCGCTCCGCGCTGCTGCCGATGCTGCACCTCGTGCAGTCCGAGGACGGCTACGTGTCGCGCGACGGCATCCTGTTCTGCGCGGAGCAGCTCGGTCTCACCGCGGCCGAGGTCTCCGCCGTCGCGACGTTCTACACCCAGTACAAGCGCCACCCCAACGGCACCTACACCGTGGGCGTCTGCACGAACACGCTGTGCGCGATCATGGGCGGCGACGCGATCTTCGACGAGCTGTCTGAGCACCTCGGCGTCGGGCACGACGAGACGACCGAGGACGGCGCGATCACGCTCGAGCGCGTGGAGTGCAACGCGGCCTGCGACTACGCGCCCGTGATGATGGTCAACTGGGAGTTCTTCGACAACCAGACCCCCGGGAGCGCGACGGACGTCGTGGACCGGCTCCGCGCCGGCGAGGCCGTCGCCCCGACGCGCGGCGCGGCGAGCGTGTGCACGTTCAAGCAGATGAGCCGCGTGCTCGCCGGCTTCACCGACGGCCGCGCCGACGAGGGCGTCGGCGCGGGCGAGCCCACCCTCGCCGGCCTGCGGCTCGCGCGCGAGCACGGCTGGACCGCACCGACCGGTGAGACGGACGCGGAGGCGGCCCCGGACGGCGGCGCCCCCGCCGGCGGTGCGCCGGACGCCGGCGAGGCGCAGTCGAGCGCCGAGCGGAAGCCGACGACCGACGCCGACGTCGACCCCGGCGGCAAGGCCGAGTCGCCCGGCACGAAGCCCGACCCGTCGAAGGGAGCGGACGCATGAGCGAGCAGCAGAGCACCGAGACCCGTCCGGCGCCGGACCCGCTGACCCCGGTCCTGTCGGACACGTGGGACGCGGACCGGTCCTGGACGCTCGCGTCGTACCTGGACCGCGGCGGCTACGCGGGCCTGCGCGCGGCGCTCGGGCAGGAGCCGGGCGACGTCGTCGCGACGGTCAAGGCGTCGGGCCTGCGCGGCCGCGGCGGCGCGGGGTTCCCCACGGGCATGAAGTGGGGCTTCCTGCCCGCGCCCGACGGCGGCCCGCGCTACCTCGTCGTCAACGCGGACGAGTCCGAGCCGGGCACGTGCAAGGACATCCCGCTCATGCTCGCGAGCCCGCAGGCGCTCGTCGAGGGCGTCGCGATCACGTCGTACGCGATCGGTTGCCGGCACGCCTTCATCTACGTGCGCGGCGAGGTGCTGCACGTGTACCGCCGCCTGCTGCGCGCGGTCGAGGAGGCGTACGAGGCGGGCTACCTCGGCAAGGACGTGCTCGGGTCGGGCTTCGACCTCGACGTCACGGTCCACGCCGGGGCCGGCGCCTACATCTGCGGCGAGGAGACGGCGCTGCTCGACTCGCTCGAGGGCCGCCGCGGGCAGCCGCGGCTCAAGCCGCCGTTCCCCGCGGTCGCGGGCCTGTACGCGCGCCCGACGGTCGTCAACAACGTCGAGTCGATCGCGAGCGTGCCGTCGATCGTCGCGCGCGGTGCGGACTGGTTCACCTCGATGGGCACGGAGCGCTCGGCCGGCGTCGGCCTGTTCTCGCTCTCCGGGCACGTGACGCGGCCGGGGCAGTACGAGGCCCCGCTCGGCACGACGCTGCGCGAGCTGCTCGACCTCGCGGGCGGGATGCGCGGGGGCAAGGCGCTGAAGTTCTGGACGCCGGGCGGCTCGTCGACGCCGCTGTTCACCGACGCGCACCTCGACACCCCGCTCGACTACGAGTCAGTTGCCGCGGCGGGCTCGATGCTCGGCACGCGCGCGCTCCAGCTCTTCGACGAGACGACGTGCGTCGTGCGGGCCGTGAGCCGGTGGACCGACTTCTACGCGCACGAGTCGTGCGGCAAGTGCACGCCGTGCCGCGAGGGCACGTACTGGATGAAGCAGGTGCTGGCGCGCATCGAGGCGGGCCAGGGCACGGAGGCCGACCTCGACCTGCTCCTCGACACGTGCGACAACATCCTGGGCCGCGCGTTCTGCGCGCTCGGCGACGGTGCGACGTCGCCCGTCACGAGCAGCATCGCGCTGTTCCGCGACGAGTACGAGGCGCACATCACGGAGCACCGCTGCCCGTTCGACCCGGCGGCCTCGGCGCTCTTCGACTACACGCCCCGCCCGGCCCGCGTCCTGACGGCAGGAGTGCACTGATGACGACCACGACCCCCGCCCCGGGCACCGGCTCCTCGGCCGTCGCGCCCTCGGGCGGCGCGGCCAAGACCCCGGCCCCCGCGGACCAGGTGACGTTCACGATCGACGACATCGAGATGTCGGTGCCCAAGGGCACGCTCGTGATCCGTGCGGCCGAGCAGATCGGGATCCAGATCCCGCGGTTCTGCGACCACCCGCTGCTCGAGCCCGCCGGGGCGTGCCGCCAGTGCCTCGTCGAGGTCGCGGCGCCCGACCGCGAGGGCAACGTGCGGCCCATGCCGAAGCCGCAGGCGTCGTGCACGCTCGAGGCGACGCCGGGCATGGTGGTGAAGACCCAGCGCACGAGCCCGGTCGCCGACAAGGCGCAGCACGGGATCATGGAGCTGCTGCTCATCAACCACCCGCTCGACTGCCCGGTGTGCGACAAGGGCGGCGAGTGCCCCCTGCAGAACCAGGCGATGAGCAACGGGCGCGCGACGAGCCGGTTCGTCGACGTCAAGCGCACGTTCCCCAAGCCGATCGCCGTCTCGACGACGATCCTGCTCGACCGCGAGCGCTGCGTCCTGTGCCAGCGGTGCACGCGCTTCTCCCAGGAGATCGCGGGCGACGCGTTCATCGACCTGCAGAAGCGCGGCGCCGCGCAGCAGATCGGGCGCTTCGACGAGGCCGTGCTCGACTTCGCGCCGCCCGCGGGCGAGGCGCCCGGCGACCGCCCGGTGGGCCTGGCCCTGGAGGACGAGGCGGGCCTCCCGTTCGCGTCGTACTTCTCCGGCAACACCGTGCAGATCTGCCCGGTCGGCGCGCTCACGGGGGCGGCGTACCGCTTCCGGTCGCGCCCGTTCGACCTGGTCTCGACGCCGTCGGTCGCCGAGCACGACTCGTCCGGGTCGGCGATCCGCGTCGACCACCGCCGGGGCGTCGTGCTGCGCCGCCTCGCGGGGGAGGACCCGCTGGTCAACGAGGAGTGGATCACCGACCGGGACCGCTTCGCCTTCACGTGGCAGTCCGCGCCGGACCGCCTCACGCACCCGCTCGTGCGCGACCGCGAGGTCGCGCCCGACGGGACCGTCACGCGCGGCGAGCTGCGCCCGGCCTCGTGGGCCGAGGCGCTCGAGGTCGCGGCCGACGCCCTGACCCGGGCCCGCGACGCGGGCGGGGTCGGCGTCCTGCCGGGCGGGCGGCTCACGGTCGAGGACGCCTACGCGTACGCCAAGCTCGCGCGCACGTGGCTGCGCACGAACGACGTCGACCACCGGGCCCGCGCGCACAGCGCGGAGGAGGCGGACTTCCTCGCGCACGCGGTCGCCGGCACGGGTCTCGGCGTGACCTTCCCCGACCTCGAGAAGGCCCCCGCGGTCCTGCTCGTCGGCCTCGAGGCCGAGGAGGAGGCGGGCGTCGCGTTCCTGCGCCTGCGCAAGGGCGCGCTGCGGCACCGGGTCCGCGTGTTCTCCGTGGCGCCGTTCGCGTCGCGCGGCGTGCAGCGCATGCACGGCACGCTGCTCCCCGCCGCCCCGGGGACCGAGGCCGAGTGGCTCGACGGCATCGCCGCGGGCGACCGGGTCCGCACGCTCGACGAGGCGAGCGGCACCGACGACGTCCTCGCCGACGCGAGCGACGCGCTCCGCCAGCCGGGGGCGGTCGTCCTCGTGGGCGAGCGGCTCGCCACGACGCCCGGCGGGTACAGCGCGCTGCTGCGCGCGGTCGCCGCGACGGGCGCACGCCTCGCCTGGGTCCCGCGCCGAGCGGGCGAGCGCGGCGGCGTCGAGGCGGGCACGCTGCCCAACCTCCTGCCGGGCGGACGCCCGGTCGCCGACGCCGCGGCCCGCGTGGACGTCGCGACCGTGTGGGGCGCGGCGACCACCGAGGACCACCCCGCGGGGCTGCCCACCGCGCCGGGCCGCGACCTGGGGGAGATGCTCGACGCGCTCTCGGTCGGCCAGCTCGCGGGCGTCCTCGTGGGCGGGCTCGAGCTCGACGACCTGCCCGACCCGGCGCACGCGCGCCGCGCGCTCGAGGCGGCGGACGTCGTCGTCTCGCTCGAGGTGCGGCGCTCGGCGGTGACGGACCTCGCCGACGTCGTCCTCCCGGTCGCGCCGCCCGTGGAGCGGGCCGGGGCGTTCGTCAGCTGGGAGGGGCGCGTGCGCCCGTTCCCGGCCGCGCTCGCCTCGACCGCGATGCCCGACCACCGCGTGCTCGACGCACTCGCGGACGCCGCCGGCGCCCCGCTCGGCCTGTCGACGCTCGAGGCCGTGCGCGCCGAGCTCGAGCAGCTCGTGGGCGACGGCGCGTGGGACGGCGCGCGCGCCGCGGCGCCCACGGTCGACGCGACCGAGCCGCCCGCCGTCGCGCCGGGGACCGCGGTCCTCGCGAGCTGGCGCCTCCTGCTCGACGACGCGCGCGGCCAGGACGGCGAGCGGTACCTCGCCGGCACGGCCAAGCGCCCCGTGGCACGCCTGTCGGCGGCCACGGCCGCCGCGGTCGACGTGTTCGACGGCGAGCTCGTGCGGGTCGTCACCGACCGGGGCGCGGTCACGCTCCCCGTGGTGGTGACCGACATGGTCGACCACGTGGTGTGGCTGCCGCTGCGCTCGCCGGGGTCGTCCGTGCACGCCACGCTCGGCGCGGTGCCGGGCGACCTCGTCCGGCTCGAGCCGGGGACCACCGACGGAGGGGAGGGCGCATGAGCGGCCTGCACGCGCTCCACGCGCTGGCCACCGAGACGCCGGCGGTGCCCGGCATCGTGGCGAACTTCTCGCAGGACAACGGCTGGACCTACCTCGTCAAGGCCGTCCTCATCCTCGTCTTCCTGCTGACGAGCGTGCTGTTCGCGATCTGGTTCGAGCGCAAGGTCGTCGCCCGCATGCAGGTGCGGCCCGGCCCGAACTGGCACGGCCCGTTCGGCCTGCTGCAGTCGCTCGCCGACGCGATGAAGCTCCTGCTCAAGGAGGACATCACCGTCAAGGCGGCCGACAAGTTCGTCTACCTGCTCGCGCCGATGATCTCCGTGTTCTGCGCGCTCCTCGTGTTCGCGGTCATCCCGTTCGGGCCCGAGGTGCAGATCCCGTTCACGGACTACGTGACGCCCGCCCAGCTCACCGACTTCCCGGTCGCGACGCTCTACATCCTCGCGTGCGCGTCGCTCGGCGTGTACGGGATCGTGCTCGGCGGCTGGTCGTCCGGCTCCACGTACCCGCTGCTCGGGTCGGTCCGCTCGACGGCCCAGGTCATCAGCTACGAGCTCGCGATGGGTCTGTCGCTCGTCTCCGTCTTCCTCATGGCGGGGTCGATGTCGACCTCGCGCATCGTCGACTCGCAGACGCAGCTGTGGTGGTTCCTCCCGCTCCTCCCGGCGTTCGTCATCTACGTCATCTCCATGGTCGGCGAGACGAACCGCCTGCCGTTCGACCTCCCCGAGGCCGAGGGCGAGCTCGTGTCGGGGTACATGACCGAGTACTCGTCGATGAAGTTCGCGTGGTTCTTCCTCGCGGAGTACATCAACATGCTCAACGTCTCCGCGGTCGCGACGACGCTGTTCCTCGGCGGGTGGCGGGCCCCGTGGCCGCTCTCGGCGATCAACGACGGGATGTTCAACGAGGGCTGGTGGCCCATCCTCTGGTTCCTCGTCAAGGTCTGGGCCGTCATGTTCTTCTTCGTGTGGGTGCGCGGCACGCTGCTGCGCCTGCGCTACGACCAGTTCATGCGCTTCGGCTGGAAGGTCCTCATCCCCTTCGCGCTCGCGTGGCTCGTGCTGCTCGCCGTCGCCCAGGCCGTGCGCCAGTTCCTCGACGTGGACCTGCGCGTGTTCATCGGGATCGCGGTCGCGATAGCCCTCGTCGTCGTGGTCGTCGTCTGGTTCTGGCCCGAGAAGAAGGCGCCACCCGGCGCCGCTCCGCGCACCGCGGGGGGCGCGCCCGAGCCGTTCGACGCGTTCGCCGGCGGCTTCCCCGTCCCGCCGCTGCCCGGCCAGTCGCTCCCGCCCTCGCCGCGCCGTCGGGCCCTCGTGCCCGACGACGCGGGCGCGGCCAGGACGTCCGCACCGGGTGCCGGTGCCCCCCGCGACACACCGCACGACAAGGAGGTCGACCGTGGCTGACGACCAGAAGCCGGACCGGCCGGGCGAGTACGAGGTCCGCCGCCCGCAGGCGAAGGGCCTGCGCGAGCTCGTCGCGCCCGTCGCCGGGTTCGGCGTGACCTTCTCCTCGATGTTCCGGCCGACCGTGACGGAGCAGTACCCGCGCCAGAAGGTGCCGCCCAAGCCGCGCTACCACGGCCGGCACCAGCTCAACCGGTACCCCGACGGGCTCGAGAAGTGCATCGGGTGCGAGCTGTGCGCGTGGGCGTGCCCCGCAGACGCGATCTACGTCGAGGGCGCGGACAACGCCGACCTGCCCGACGGCGGCCACATGTCGCCCGGCGAGCGGTACGGCCGCGTCTACCAGATCAACTACCTGCGCTGCATCTTCTGCGGGCTGTGCATCGAGGCGTGCCCGACGCGCGCGCTGACGATGACCAACGAGTACGAGCTCGCCGGGCCGACGCGCGAGGGCATGATCTGGGAGAAGCAGGACCTCCTCGCGCCGCTGCGCGAGGGCATGCTCGCCGCGCCGCACCCGATGGTGCCCGGGACGTCGGACACCGAGTACTACCGCGGAGAGGTGAGCGGACCGGTGGCCGAGCAGGTGGAGTGGGTGCGCGAGCACCGGCCGGACGACCCGACGCTCCCGCCGGAGCCGGCGGGCCGCGAGCCGGAGGTCCGGCGGGTCGCGCAGCCGTCCGGGCGGTCCGCCCGTCCGTCGGCCCGGAAGGGCGCGCGGTGATCGGGGGCGGCGGCGAGGCGGTCCTCTTCTGGGTCCTCGCCCCCCTCATGGTCCTCGCGGCGCTCTCGCTGCTCTTCGCGCGCAAGGCGGTGCACGCCGCCATCGCGGTCATGTTCGTCATGGTCGACCTCGCGATCCTCTACATCGCGCAGGAGGCGCCGTTCCTCGGCGTCGTCCAGGTGGTCGTCTACACGGGCGCCGTGATGATGCTGTTCCTCTTCGTGCTCATGCTCGTCGGCGTCGACGCGTCGGACTCGCTCGTCGAGACGATCCGCGGCCAGCGCTGGATCGGCGTGCTGCTCGGGCTCGGGCTCGGGGCCGTCCTGGTCGGCGTCGTCTCGCAGGCGGCGTTCCCGCCCGCGGTCGGTCTCGAGGCCGCGAACGCGGTGACGAACCCGACGGCGCTCGCGCGCGTGCTCTTCGCGGACTACGTGTTCGCGATGGAGGTCGTGGGCATCCTGCTCATCACCGCCGCGGTCTCGGCGCTCGTGCTCACGCACCGGCGCCGCCTCACCCCGAAGGTCGGCCAGCGCGAGCAGGCGGACGCGAAGGTCGCGGCCCTGCCGTCGGGCGGCCGACTCACGCCGCTCGCCGCGCCCGGCGTGTACGCGCAGAACAACGCGATGGACACGCCGGCCCTCGACCCGCAGGGGCGGCCCATCGAGGAGTCGGTGTCCCGCATCCTGCGGATCCGTGGCCAGGAGCGCTCGGCCGGCATGATCCTCGAGGCCGAGCGCGACGTGCTCGTCGAGCACGAGCCGCACCGTGCCCTGCCCGCGCTGCGGGCCCAGGACGCGAACGAGCGCGTGGTGCAGGCCGCGACGGCCGAGCAGCCCGAGGGCGAGCCGCCCGCCGGCGACGTCGGGGGTCCCGACGACCCGGGCCGGTCCCGCGTGCCCGGCGCGACCCCGGGAGGAGAGGACTGATGGAGCTCACCCACTACCTCGTGCTGGCCGCGATCCTCTTCGCGATCGGCGCGGCGACGGTCCTGCTGCGCCGCAACGCGATCATCGTGTTCATGGGCATCGAGCTCATGCTCAACGCGACCAACCTCGCGTTCGTGACGTTCGCCCGCATCCACGGCGACGTGACCGGCCAGGTCCTCGCGTTCTTCGTCATGGTGGTCGCGGCGGCGGAGGTCGTCGTCGGCCTCGCGATCATCGTGTCCATCTTCCGCACCCGTCGGTCCGCCTCGGTCGACGACGTCAACCTGCTCAAGAGCTGAGGGGCCGGCACCGATGACGATGCTCCTTCCCGCCCTGCCGTCGGCGGGCGGACTGCTGACCGCGACCGACGTCGTGCCCGCGACCGAGACGGTCCCGGGCGCGTTCCTCGCCGCACCGCTGCTCGTGCTGCTCCCGCTCGTCGGGGCGGCCGTCCTGCTGCTCGCGGGCCGCCGCAGCGACCGCTGGGGCGCCTGGTTCGGCGTGCTCATGTCCGCCGCGGCGTTCGTCGTGGGCCTGGTCCTCTTCGTGTCGATGCTCGGCCTTCCGGTCGACGAGCGCGTCGTGGACTACCGCCTGTTCGACTGGATCGCGTCCGGCGGGCTCGACCTCGCCGTCGGGCTGCGGATCGACCCGCTGTCCCTGACGTTCGTGCTCCTCGTGACGTTCGTCGGGACGCTCATCCACGTGTACGCGGTCGCCTACATGGCGCACGACCGCGACCGGCGCCGGTTCTTCGCGTACCTCAACCTGTTCATCGCGGCGATGCTCGTCCTCGTCCTCGCCGACTCGTTCCTCCTGCTGTTCGTCGGCTGGGAGGGCGTGGGCCTCGCGTCGTACCTGCTCATCGGGTTCTGGAACCACAACCGGGCGTACGCGGTCGCGGCGAAGAAGGCGTTCGTCATGAACCGCGTGGGCGACATCGGCCTCATCGTCGCGATGATGCTGATGTTCGCGACGTTCGGCGCGCTCGACTTCAGCACGGTCTTCGCCCGCGTGCCGGAGGCCTCGACCGCGCTGCTCACGGCGACGGGCCTCGCGCTCCTGCTCGCGGCCTGCGGCAAGTCGGCGCAGTTCCCGCTCCAGGCGTGGCTCGGGGACGCGATGGCCGGCCCGACGCCGGTCTCCGCCCTCATCCACGCGGCCACCATGGTCACGGCGGGCGTCTACCTCGTCGTCCGGTCCGCGCCGATCTTCGAGGGCGCGCCGACGGCGCAGCTCGTCGTGGTGATCGTGGGTGCGGTGACGCTGCTCTTCGGGGCGATCGTCGGCTGCGCGAAGGACGACATCAAGAAGGCGCTCGCCGCGTCGACCATGTCGCAGATCGGCTACATGATCCTCGCCGCGGGGCTCGGCCCGATCGGCTACGCGTTCGCGATCTTCCACCTCGTGACGCACGGCTTCTTCAAGGCCGGGATGTTCCTCGGCGCGGGGTCCGTCATGCACGGCATGGACGACCAGGTCGACATGCGCCGGTTCGGCGGCCTCGCGCGGTACATGAAGGTCACGTGGATCACCTTCATGATGGGCTGGCTCGCGATCCTCGGGATCCCGCCGTTCTCGGGCTTCTGGAGCAAGGACAAGATCATCGAGGCCGCGTTCGTCCCCGTCGACGGCGAGCCGTGGCGGGCGTGGGTCTTCGGCGGCGTGGCGCTGCTCGGCGCGGGGATCACGGCGTTCTACATGTCGCGCCTGTTCTTCATGACGTTCTCCGGTCGCCGCCGCTGGAACGACGGCAGCGGCTCCCTGGACGGCCTCGGCCCGCAGGACGGTCCCGTCCAGCACCCGCACGAGTCCCCGCGCCTCATGACGTGGCCGATGATCGTCCTCGCCGTCGGGTCGGTGGCCCTGGGCGGCATCCTCGCCGCGGGCTCGCGCTTCGTCACGTGGCTCGAGCCCGTCACGGGGCACGCCGAGCACCACGAGCCGGTGCTGCCCGTCTGGTCGCTCATCGCCCTGACGCTCCTGCTCGTCCTCGCGGGCGTCGCCCTCGCGTGGCGCCAGTACGCGATGTCGAGCGTCCCGGTCCGCGCCCCGCGCGGCTCCGTGCTCACGCGCGCGGCCCGCCGTGACCTGTACCAGGACGACGTCAACGAGACGGTGTTCATGCGTCCCGGCCAGTACCTCACGCGCTCGCTCGTCTACGCCGACAAGGAGATGGTCGACGGCGGCTGGATGGGCCTGGCCGGCCTCGTCGGCAAGGTGGGGGAGTGGCTCCGCGGGTGGCAGAACGGCTACGTGCGCTCGTACGGCGCGACGATGCTCGGCGGCCTCGTGGTCGTCGTCGCCGTCGTCCTCGCCCTGACCACCGGCTCCGCGAGCTGAGAGGGAGACACCCATGACCACCTCCGTCCCCTGGTTGTCCCTGCTCATCGCCTGGCCCCTGGTGGGTGCCGCGGCGGTGTGGCTCACGGCCGCGGCCCGCACGCGCGGCGTCGGTGCGGGCGCGCTGCGTGCCGTGCGCGGCATCGCGCTCGGCGCGGCGCTCGTCGAGCTCGGCCTGCTCGTCGGCGCGTTCACCGCGTTCGACACGTCCGCGGCCGGTACCCACCAGCTCGCCGAGACGTACCGCTGGATCCCGCAGATCGGGGCGAGCTACGCGGTCGGCGCCGACGGCGTCGCGCTCGCGCTCGTCGCGCTGTCGGTGCTGCTGGTCCCGCTCGTCGTGCTCGCCGCGTGGAAGGAGCAGGACGGCGACGTCCGCCGCCTGCGCCACTACCTCGCGCTCGTGCTGCTCCTCGAGGCGTTCATGGTCGCGGTGTTCGTCGCGCGCGACGTGTTCCTCTTCTACGTGCTGTTCGAGGCCATGCTCATCCCGGTCTACTTCATGATCGGCGGGTTCGGCGTCGGGGCGCGGCGGCGCTACGCCGCGGTGAAGTTCCTGCTGTTCTCGCTCGCGGGCGGCCTCATCATGCTCGCGGCCGTCATCGCGCTCTACGTCCAGGTGCCGATCGACCCGGCCACGGGCGCGCGGCCCGAGGACGCGTTCCTCACGACGAACCTCGTCGGGTACTTCGCGGAGAACCCGATGCCGGTCACGATCGAGCGGCTGCTGTTCCTCGGCTTCTTCCTCGCGTTCGCCATCAAGGCGCCGCTCTTCCCCGTGCACACCTGGCTGCCCGACGCGGCGCAGCACGCGCCGGCCGGGACGTCCACGCTGCTCGTCGGCGTCCTGGACAAGGTGGGCACGTTCGGGATGCTCACGCTGTGCCTGCCGCTGTTCCCGAACGCGAGCAGGTGGGCGGCGCCCGTCGTCGTCGTGCTCGCCGTGGTCTCGATCCTGTACGGCGCGCTCATGGCGATCGGGCAGAGCGACCTCATGCGGCTCATCGCCTACACGTCGGTGTCGCACTTCGGGTTCATCGTGCTCGGCATCTTCGCGTTCACGTCGCTCAGCGTGTCCGGCTCGTCGCTCTACATGGTCAACCACGGGATCTCGACCGGGGCCCTGTTCCTCCTCGCGGGCTTCCTCGTCGCGCGGCACCCGGAGCGCTCGCAGCGCATCGCGGACTACGGCGGCCTGCAGAAGGTCGTCCCGGTGCTCGCGGGCACGTTCCTCGTGGCGGGCCTGTCCGCGCTGTCGCTGCCCGGCCTGTCGACGTTCGTCAGCGAGATCATGGTCCTCGTCGGGACGTTCGCGCGCAGCCCGTGGGCCGCGCTCGTCGCGGTGCTCGGCGTCGTGCTCGCCGCGCTCTACGTGCTGCTGACCTACCAGCGGATCTTCACGGGCGGAACCCGCGAAGGGCTCGACCGGCTCCCCGACCTGGGCGCGCGCGAGAAGTGGGTCGTCGCGCCGCTGATCGTCGTCCTCCTGGTCCTCGGCTTCTACCCGGCGCCCGCGCTCGACCTCGTGCGCGAGCCCGCCGAGGTGACGCTCTCCGACCTCGCGGTCGCGGGCGTCGAGGACCCGCCGCGCTCCGACCCGTTCGCCGCGGGGACCGAGCAGGTCGCCTCCTCGAGCCAGGGCACGTCCGTCACTCGTAGCTCCGACGAAGGGAGCGAGTCGTGAACGACTCCTTCGTGGCCCCCACGGTCGACTGGCTGTACCTCGCCCCGGTCCTCGTCGTGCTCGGTGCCGGCGTCGTCGGCGTGCTCGTCGAGGCGTTCGTCCCGGCGCGCGTCCGGCGCACGGTGCAGGTCGTGCTGGCCCTGCTCGCGACCGCCGCGGCGCTCGCGCTCGTCGTCGTGCTGTGGCGCGACCCCGCCGTCCAGGGCACCGACGGCGTCGCCTACGGCGTGCGGGTGCTCGGCGGGTCCATGGTCATCGACCCCTTCGGGCTCGCGATCCAGGGGATCGTCGTGCTGCTCGCGTTCCTGGCGAT
Source organism: Cellulosimicrobium sp. AB352 (assembly GCF_049538415.1). NCBI lineage: Bacteria > Bacillati > Actinomycetota > Actinomycetes > Micrococcales > Promicromonosporaceae > Cellulosimicrobium > Cellulosimicrobium sp. AB352. The sequence goes on from NZ_JBMVFX010000030.1 coordinate 42,886, forward strand.
CCTCGTGATCGCCGACCGGACGTCGACCGGCCAGGACGCGTTCGCGCCGTCCGCGGCCGCCGTCCCCGGCTCGCCGTACGAGGACCTCACGCGGCGCAAGGGGCTGGAGCAGACCGAGGTCTACCCGCTCGTGCTGTTCGCCGTCGGCGGCATGATGATCTTCCCCGCCACGGGCAACCTCCTCGTGATGTTCGTCGCGCTCGAGGTGCTCTCGCTCCCGCTGTACGTGCTGTCCGCGATGTCCCGGCGCCGCCGCCTGCTGTCGCAGGAGGCGTCGTTCAAGTACTTCCTGCTCGGCGCGTTCGCGTCCGCGCTGTTCGTGTTCGGCGTCGCCCTCGTCTACGGGTTCGCCGGCTCGGTGGACCTCGTCGAGGTGTACCGGTCGCTCGCGACGCCCGAGGGCCCGCTCGCGAGCATGCCCGGGCTGGTCGTCGTCGGTGCCCTGCTCATCCTTGCGGGGCTGCTGTTCAAGATCGGCGCCGCGCCGTTCCACTCGTGGACCCCCGACGTCTACCAGGGGGCCCCGACGCCGATCACCGGCTTCATGGCGGCGTGCACCAAGGCAGCGGCGTTCGGCGCGCTCCTGCGCGTGCTGTACGTCGTGAGCCTCGGCCTCGCGCAGTCGTCGCCGGCCACGCGCGAGGACCTGTTCGTCGCGCTGTGGATCGTCACGCTGCTCACCATGGTCGTCGGGACCGTCGTCGGTGCCGTCCAGACCGACGTCAAGCGGCTCCTCGCGTACTCGTCGATCGCCCACGCGGGCTTCATCCTCGTCGGCGTCCTGGGGTTCTCCCAGCTCTCGCTGCGGGCGACGGTGTTCTACCTCCTCGTCTACGGCCTCGCGACGGTCGGCGCCTTCGCGGTCGTCACGCTCGTCCGCGAGACGGCCCCCGTCCGCGAACGGGTGCCCGCGACCGTCGGGGCGGGCGCCGGGGGAGCCGACGGCTCGGACGCGGCGGACAACGTCACGGACGGCTCGTCCCGGGAGCCCGTCGCCGTGCTCGGCGAGGCCACGCACCTCGCCCAGTGGGCAGGTCTGGGGCGCCGCAGCCCGTGGCTCGCCGGCGTGTTCTCGCTCTTCCTGCTCTCCATGGCGGGCATCCCGCTGACCGCCGGGTTCGTGGCGAAGTTCACCGCGTTCGGCGCGGCGATCGCCGGCCCCGACGGGCAGGGCGGCGGCTCCACGTGGGTGCTCGCGGTGGTCGGTGTGCTCGCCTCGGCCGTGGCGGTGTTCTTCTACGTCCGCCTCATCGTGCTCATGTTCTTCACGGCGCCGTCCGGCGGCGTGCGCGACGGCGCGGACGGCGGCGCGGAGGCCTCCGAGGGCACCGGCGTGACCGTCGTGCGGTCGACCGGACCGACGACCGTGGCGATCGCCGTGTGCGCGATCGGGGTGCTCCTCCTCGGTGTGTTCCCCTCCCCGGTTCTCGATCTGGCGGCCGAGGCGGTTAAGTTCGTCCCGTGACCTCCGTGCCTCCCGTCCCCTCCGCGCCCGCCGGGCCCCGCGGCCCGCGCGAGCGGACCGCTCCCGTGACGACCACCGCGATCCCGATCTCGGACCCCGAGCTCGCGGCCGCCCTCACCGAGCGCCTGGCGGAGGTCGAGACCCGGCTCCGGGCCGCCGTCGCGCACGCCGACCCGCTCGCGGACTCGGCGTCGCGGCACCTCGTGAACGCCGGGGGCAAGCGTCTGCGCCCCCTGCTCACGCTGCTCGCGGCCGAGCTCGGGGACGGGACGCGCCCCGAGGTCGCGGAGGCGGCCGTCGTCGTCGAGCTCACGCACCTCGCGTCGCTCTACCACGACGACGTCATGGACTCCGCGCCCGTGCGGCGCGGGGCGCCGTCCGCGCACGCGGTGTGGGGCAACTCCGTCGCGATCATGGTCGGCGACCTGCTCTTCGCGCGCGCCGCGTCGACCGTGGCGGCGCTCGGCCCGGAGGCCGTGCTCATCCAGGCACGCACGTTCGAGCGGCTCTGCCTCGGCCAGCTCCACGAGACCACGGGGCCGGGCGAGGGCGACGACCCCGTCGAGCACTACCTCGAGGTCCTCGCGGACAAGACGGCGTCGCTCCTGTCGACGTCCGCACGGCTCGGCGCGATGTTCGCCGGCTGCCCGGCCGACGTCGTCGAGACGGTCGCGGCGTACGGCGAGCGGCTGGGGGTCGCCTTCCAGCTCGCCGACGACGTCCTGGACCTCGCGTCCTCGGGCGACGAGTCGGGCAAGACGCCCGGCACCGACCTCCGCGAGAAGGTCCCCACGATGCCGGTCCTCCTGCTGCGCGCGCGTATCGCGCAGGGGACGGCGACGGAGGACGACGCGGCGCTCGTCGAGCTCCTCGACTCCGACCTGACCGACGACGCCGCGCTCGCGGCGGCCGTCGCGGCGCTGCGCCGCCACGAGGTGCTCGCCGAGACGCGCGCCCTCGCCGTCCGGTGGGCCCGCTCCGCCGTGGACGAGCTCGACACGCTGCCCCCCGGGCCGGTGAGCGACGCGCTGCGCTCCTTCGCGGAGGCCCTGGCGGACCGCGCCGCCTGACCCGCCGACGGGGTGAAATTCCCGGTCGCCGGTGCCGTGCGCACGGGGCCGTCCCGGTGCCCGCGCCGGTTGCCCGGGACACCCGTCCGGCCCGGCCAGGAGCGGCACGCCCGACAGCGGTCCGCGCCGGTGGCCCCGGGGCGCGCGGCCTGAGAGGGGAGTTCTCCCCATGGGACGGGTGTCGGATCTCACTCGCCGTCCCGTTATCCTCGGTTGCGCGATCGGTGGGGCCGCCCGGCAAGTGCGAGATCGAGGGGGCCGGCGAAGGGGACCGGTCGCCTCCCGATCCGGCACCTCGGAGGACTTGTGGGTTTCCTGGCGCGCCTGCGTGAGCACCGCCGTACCGTCGCGTCGGTGAGCACCGTGTCGGTGTTCTCCACGGCGCTGGTGGGG